>NZ_JAENDM010000201.1:0-1090 GCF_019375075.1 Escherichia sp. XD33 | reverse complement strand
GTTTCTCCATGAGTTCGCCAGGTACTCTCTCCATCAGCGGCGTGACCGCCTCCTTACCTTCGAGAATATGGCGAAGAATGCTTTTTTCAGCCTCATACGACGCACGGGAAACCAGCAGGCCTGTGCCATAGCCTTTTGCCACATCCACATACAGTAAATCACCGCGTTTTATCTGCGCATTGATTTCCCCTCCCAGGTCAGTAAAACTGGTTCCTTCTGCAGCAAACGACTTCGCCTCTGTCAGCAGGTCCACCATGCTGAAGGCCAGGTTTTTACTTTCCAGCACAGGAAGGGCCAGATGAATGGCCTGCTGTGCCGGCGTGTGAAGCCCTGCTTTCTGCAGACTGATAGCGGTTTCCAGCAATATCTCACCGGCACGCGCCTTTATCTGCTCAGAAACCACCGTAAAGGAGGGATGGCGGGCAAGTTTTTCCGCAGTACGGGTTTCATCCAGCGATGAATACAGCCGGACATCACGACCGCTGCGGGCCAGACCGTTCAGGGTGGCGTTGTCCATTGCCATCTGTGTGACGGAGGCAAAAACCGTCGCACTGTCGCTGACGGAATGCCCGGGCGTTTCCACCCAGCCGTTCTCCAGCTTCAGTGCCGTGAACGGTGAATCAGCCACAGGCAGGGAGGCCGGTTCAGCACGTCCCGGCACAACAACCGTCATCGCATCTTCACTGACGGATGTCACCTGCAGGCGGTCACCGCCGGAGACGCGGAGTCCGGGAATTTTCCCTGTCACCCTCAGACGCTCGCCGTCTGCCACCGGCATTTTCTCCGGCCGGAACAGCGACCAGCTGCTGTCCAGAGAAGAAATACGCACCACCTGCGTTTCACCCTGCGCATCCCGCAGGGTCAGGCTGTGACTCTGCGCCGTCACCCGGTCTATCACATAGCGGTCATGACTGCGTGTCTCCGGGTTCCACTGCTCCATCACCATCCCCGGGCGGTACATATCCCGCAGGTAACGGCTCCGGCTGTCCAGCCAGACCGGTGACAGGGCGGTCATGGTTACCTCCGGGTGTCCGAGCACGCCCTGTGTTTTCAGCTCACTGCGAATGGCCTGTGTCAGTATGGCCTGTTC
>NZ_JAENDM010000200.1:0-1090 GCF_019375075.1 Escherichia sp. XD33 | reverse complement strand
GTTTCTCCATGAGTTCGCCAGGTACTCTCTCCATCAGCGGCGTGACCGCCTCCTTACCTTCGAGAATATGGCGAAGAATGCTTTTTTCAGCCTCATACGACGCACGGGAAACCAGCAGGTCTGTGCCATAACCTTTTGCCACATCCACATGCAGTAAATCGCCCCGTTTTATCTGCGCATCGATTTCCCGCCCCAGGTCAGCAAAACTGGTTCCTTCTGCAGCAAACGACTTTGCCTCTGTCAGCAGGTCCACATGGCTGAAGGCCAGGTTTTTACTTTCCACCACCGGAAGGGCAAGATGAATGGCCTGCTGTGCCGGCGTGTTAAGTGCGGACTTCTGATGACTGATAGCCGTTTCCAGCGATGTCTCACCGGCCCGCGCCTTTATCTGCTCAGAAACCACCGTAAAGGACGGATGGCGGGCAAGTTTTTCCGCAGTACGGGTTTCATCCAGTGAGGAATACAGCCGGACATCACGACCGCTGCGGGCCAGACCGTTCAGGGTGGCCTTGTCCATTGCCATCTGTGTGACGGAGGCAAAAACCTTCGCACTGTCGCTGACGGAATGCCCGGGCGTTTCCACCCAGCCATTCTCCAGCTTCAGTGCCGTGAACGGTGAATCGCTCACAGGCAGGGAGGCCGGTTCAGCCCGCCCCGGCACAACAACCGTCATCACATCTTCACTGACGGATGCCACCTGCAGGCGGTCACCGCCGGAGACTCGGAGTCCGGGAATTTTCCCGGTCACCCTCAGTCGCTCGCCGTCTGCCACCGGCATTTTTTCCGGCCGGAACAGCGACCAGCTGCTGTCCAGGGAGGAAATACGCACCACCTGCGTTTCGCCCTGCACATCCCGCAGGGTCAGGCTGTGACTCTGCGCCGTCACCCGGTCGATAACATAGCGGTCATGACTGCGTGTCTCCGGGTTCCACTGCTCCATCACCATTCCCGGGCGGTACATATCCCGCAGATAACGGCTCCGGCTGTCCAGCCAGACCGGTGACAGGGCGGTCATGGTTACCTCCGGGTGTCCGAGCACGCCCTGTGTTTTCAGCTCACTGCGAATGGCCTGTGTCAGTATGGCCTGTTC
>NZ_JAENDM010000199.1:0-1094 GCF_019375075.1 Escherichia sp. XD33 | reverse complement strand
ACCTTGTCGAGATATTCTTTCGCCTTGTTCTCTGACGCTTTAGCGTTGGTTTCGCTGACCTTTGCTGCTGCCTCACTATTTTTCGCGTTGGTTTCTGATTTTTTGGCTGCTGTCGCGGAGTTTGCCGATGCAGTTTGTGAGTCTGCTGCCGCCTGTGCGCTGTTATCCGCATTCGTCTCAGACGTTTTTGCGGCCTTCGCGGAATTTCCTGCTGCCGTTGCCGAGGAAGCTGCACTGCCGGCGCTCGAGGCAGCGCTCGTTTCTGATGATTTTGCCGCCACTTTTGAAGCCGACGCATCCCGGGCTGAGGTGGCAGCTTCTGACGCTTTCGTGGTCGCGGTGGATGCAGATGTGGCCGCAGATTTTTGTGATGCTGCGGCATTCATTTCCGACGTTTTCGCTGCACCGGCACTGGTGGCTGCCGCGCTTTTTGAAGACTCTGCGGCGGCAGCACTTTTTGATGCTTCAGTGGCCTTTGTTGATGCCGTTCCTGCGCTGGAAGACGCTGACTGAGCCGACGACGCGGCCTGTCCGGCTGACGTGCTGGCTGCACGTGCTGAGCCTGTAGCATCAGTCGCATGGGTTGCCGCCTCACGGGCTGATGTGCCGGCATCGCTGGCTGACTTCTTCGCGGCTGCTGTGTTCTGCGCCACTGCGGACGCGTTACGCGCCACCTCTTCCACCATCAGTTCAAAGCGGCGCAGTGCCTCCGGACGGGCATCATCCTCCGTCATGGCACCGAGAAAATCATTCAGCGTACCGGGTCGGGAATCTTCATACACGGTGATGGTCCCGGCATGTGACGGCGGGAATCCTTCCACCAACAGAATAACGCTGTACTGACCGTACTCAACGTCCATGCTGTAACGCCCGGCTTCATCCGGATTTTCAGATGCCACCGTGTTCACCACCACCGTGGTGCTGTTACGTTTTGCTTTCAGCTGGATTGTGCAGTTCTGTACCGGTTTACCTGCACCGTCTTTCAGTACACCTGAAATCTTTACTGCCATATTCACCCCACAAAAAAGCCCGCCTGAACCGGCGGGCTGTCATAACACTGTGTTACCTGGCTAATCAGAACTTATAACCGACAC
>NZ_JAENDM010000198.1:0-1109 GCF_019375075.1 Escherichia sp. XD33 | reverse complement strand
ATCATGTCACGCTGCAGTGGCAGGAACTGGTCCGGATACAGCTGGTTGTATTTCGCGAACTCCTTCGCACTCTGTTTGAGGATAATTTTGTAGGAGGAGTTACCCCATGCCGCGCGGGCAGCACTGGAGGCCTTGTCAGAGTCAAAGTCGACGATGTTCTGTGTGATGGTGATATAGGCACCGGTATGACGGCGGGCGGTACGGTAACCTTTCTCAATAAACTCACCGACCTTGTGATTTTTGAAGTCCAGCAGACGCCATCCCTCATCAATGACGTTCAGTTTTTTGAGGTTACGCGGCGTGCGGTACATCCTGTTCTCGATGTAAATAATGAGGCTGAACATCACCGCAACCAGCAGTGACGGACGGTCTTCCAGTCCGCCCAGCTCCAGCACCACCATTTTCGCATCATCCCGCAGGGACGGCTCATCAGAGTTAAAATACCGGCCGTAAGTGCCGCCGGCGGTATATTGATCCAGCAGGACAATCATTTCATCCAGACGGCTGCGGATGGTCGGTGACTCGACATACTGGTCGTTATCACGGGCGTTTTTCAGGAAATCCACCACATCATCGATGCGCGCCCTGTTCTTTTTAGCCAGCCAGGAGGCCCTGACCGCCTGCAGCAGCAGACCTTCATGCACTTCATCCAGGTTACCGTTGGGGCTGGCCATCACCGACAACTGGTCACGGACACGCTCCGCTGACTGGTCAATATCGGTGATGTTCGCAAACGGGTTAAAACGCAGGGTTTCACCGTCCAGATACACCCCGCCCATGTTCTCACACAGGGACTTATATCCATCCCCCATGTCAAACACCACGGCAAAGCCCCCGGAGTCCAGCACGCTGCGGATAAGTGGCTGTATCAGCCCGGTTTTACCGGCCCCGGAGGTGCCACAGACCGCCATGTTGTAGTTGGTGTTATTCATCCCCCGGAAGAAAATATCGATAAACGCCAGCTGGTTACGGTAGGTGGGTGCCAGCAGACCTGCCGGTGTCAGGGGGTTATCCGCCACTAACGGCATCAGGTTGGCCACATTAAAGCTCTCTGCGCGCTGAACCACACCGGCCTCTTTCAGCTGTTTAAACAGCCCTTTCCCGGCCAT
>NZ_JAENDM010000197.1:0-1109 GCF_019375075.1 Escherichia sp. XD33 | reverse complement strand
ATCATGTCGCGCTGCAGTGGCAGGAACTGGTCCGGATACAGCTGGTTGTATTTCGCGAACTCCTTCGCACTCTGTTTGAGGATAATTTTGTAGGAGGAGTTACCCCATGCCGCGCGGGCTGCGCTGGATGCCTTGTCAGAGTCAAAGTCGACGATGTTCTGTGTGATGGTGATATAGGCACCGGTATGACGGCGACAGGTGCGGTAACCTTTTTGAATAAACTCACCAACTTTACGATTTTTGAAGTCCAGCAGACGCCAGCCTTCATCAATGACGTTCAGTTTCTTGAGGTTACGCGGCGTGCGGTACATCCGGTTCTCGATGTAAATGATAAGGCTGAACATCACCGCAACCAGCAGTGACGGACGGTCTTCCAGCCCACCCAGCTCCAGCACCACCATTCTGGCATCATCCCGCAGGGACGGTTCATCAGAGTTAAAATACCGGCCGTAAGTGCCGTTGGCAGTGTACTGGTCAAGCAGCACAATCATTTCGTCCAGACGGCTGCGGATGGTCGGTGACTCGACATACTGGTCGTTATCACGGGCGTTTTTCAGGAAATCCACCACATCATCAATGCGCGCCTGCTTCTTTTTAGCCAGCCAGGAGGCTCTGACCGCCTGCAGCAACAGACCTTCATGCACTTCATCCAGGTTACCGTTGGGGCTGGCCATCACCGACAACTGGTCACGGACACGCTCCGCTGACTGGTCAATATCAGTGATGTTCGCAAACGGGTTAAAGCGCAGGGTTTCACCGTCCAGATATACGCCCCCCATGTTCTCACACAAAGACTTGTAGCCATCCCCCATGTCGAACACCACGGCAAAGCCCCCGGAGTCCAGCACGCTGCGGATAAGTGGCTGTATCAACCCGGTTTTACCGGCCCCGGATGTTCCACAGACCGCCATGTTGTAGTTGGTGTTATTCATCCCCTTAAAGAAGATATCGATAAACGCCAGCTGGTTACGGTAGGTGGGTGCCAGCAGGCCTGCCGGTGTCAGGGGGTTATCCGCCACTAACGGCATCAGGTTGGCCACATTAAAGCTCTCTGCGCGCTGAACCACACCGGCCTCTTTCAGCTGTTTAAACAGCCCTTTCCCGGCCAT
>NZ_JAENDM010000196.1:0-1168 GCF_019375075.1 Escherichia sp. XD33 | reverse complement strand
CTGCTTGAGCAGTATCACCGTGCCGGGCAGCAACGCCTTGCCGCCGTGCAACGGGCCATGCAGCAGGGGGCCGCGAATGATGACTGGTTTATGCCGGAGGCTGCGTAAATGAACTATGCCGGACACGAAAAACTTCGCGCCGACGTGGCGGAGGTGGCCAACACCATGTGTGACCTTCGGGCCAGGCTGAACGATATGGAGCATCGCTGTCGCTTTGATTCCGATGTGCTTGTTGAACGCCTGACACGCCAGACGCTGTATCGCGCCAATCGCCTGTTTATGGAGGCGTATACCGAAATTCTGGAACTGGATTCCTGCTTCAAAGATTGAGAAGGAGACGAGAATGTACGGAACATGCGAAACGCTATGCCGGGAGCTGGCAGCAAAGTATCCGGGAGACGCGCCGCTGATGCTGGTTATCTGGTCCCCGGAAGAGATTCAGGCACTGGCTGACGGTATGGAAATTTCTCTGACCGATCATGAAATCAGGACCGTCCTGGCGCGCATGGAGGACATCCCGGAAGACCAGCGGACTGAATCCGGTATTTCTTCCGCCGCGGTGATGGAGATTATCAGCAACGTGAGCGAAAACCGCCAGGTGACCGTCCCTGCTGAACTGCTGGCGTCCCTGATTCAGACCGCTGAACAGGCACTGTGGAAACGTGAGTGGGCCGCCCGTGATAACGGCCTCGCCGTCCCGGAATGCGTTACCCGCCGTCAGGCGGTGGTTAATCAGGCCCGCACCCTGCTGAAAAACAACACACACGAAAACAACTGATGTTATCGCCGCCTGCCCTGCGGGCGGCGATACAGGGAGAACGCTTAATCATGAACGAAAACAGCACGCTGAACGCACTGATTTGTCGTCACGCCCGTAACCTGCTGCTGGCGCAGGGCTGGCCGGAAGAGACGGATGTTGACCAGCGAAATCCGAACTATCCGGGCTGGATCAGCATTTACGTGCGGCTGGATGCGCCCCGGCTGGCGACGTTACTTATCAACCGTCACGGCGGCGTACTGCCGCCGCTCCTGGCCTCCGCCATTCAGAGACTGACCGGAACCGGGGCGGAACTGGTACTGTCCGGCAGTCAGTGGCAGTCGCTGCCGGTACTTCCGGCAGACGGAACGCAGGTGTCTTTCCCGTATGCCGGAGAATGGCTGACCGAAG
>NZ_JAENDM010000195.1:0-1168 GCF_019375075.1 Escherichia sp. XD33 | reverse complement strand
CTGCTTGAGCAGTATCACCGTGCCGGGCAGCAACGCCTTGCCGCCGTGCAACGGGCCATGCAGCAGGGGGCCGCGAATGATGACTGGTTTATGCCGGAGGCTGCGTAAATGAACTATGCAGGACACGAAAAACTGCGCGCCGAAGTGGCGGAGGTGGCCAATGCCATGTGCGACCTGCGTACAACCATGAATGAGATGGAGCAGCGGTACAGCTTTAATGCCGACACCCTGCCGGAACGTCTGGTGCGTCAGACGCTGTTTCGCGCAAACCGCCTCCTGATGGAGGCATATACCGAAATTCTGGAACTGGAAGCGTGCTTTAAAGATTGAGAAGGAGACGAGAATGTACGGAACATGCGAAACGCTATGCCGGGAGCTGGCAGTAAAGTATCCGGGAGACATGCCGCTGATGCTGGTTATCTGGTCCCCGGAAGAGATTCAGGCACTGGCTGACGGTATGGAAATTTCTCTGACCGGTCATGAAATCAGGACCGTCCTGGCACGCCTGGAGGACATCCCGGAAGACCAGCGGATTGAGTCCGGTATTTCTTCCGCTGCGGTGATGGAGATTATCCGCAACGAGAGCGAAAACCGCCTGGTGACCGTCCCTGCTGAACTGCTGGCGTCCCTGATTCAGACCGCTGAACAGGCATTGTGGAAACGTGAATGGGCCGCCCGGGATCATGGCCTCGCCGTCCCGGAATGCGTCACCCGCCGTCAGGAGGTGGTTAATCAGGCCCGCACCCTGCTGAAAAACAACACACACGAAAACGACTGATGTTATCGCCGCCTGCCCTGCGGGCGGCGATACAGGGAGAACGCTTAATCATGAACGAAAACAGCACGCTGAACGCACTGATTTGTCGTCACGCCCGCAACCTGCTGCTGGCGCAGGGCTGGCCGGAAGAGACGGATGTTGACCAGCGTAACCCGAAGTATCCGGGCTGGATCAGCATTTATGTTCTGCTGGATGCGCCCCGGCTGGCGACGTTACTTATCAACCGTCACGGCGGCGTACTGCCGCCGCTCCTGGCCTCCGCCATTCAGAAACTGACCGGAACCGGGGCGGAACTGGTACTGTCCGGCAGTCAGTGGCAGTCGCTGCCGGTACTTCCGGCAGACGGAACGCAGGTGTCTTTCCCGTATGCCGGAGAATGGCTGACCGAAG
>NZ_JAENDM010000194.1:0-1197 GCF_019375075.1 Escherichia sp. XD33 | reverse complement strand
GGAAGGTGCGAATAAGTCCGAGATGTGAGATCATCGTGTTGTAACCTGAACCCAGAATGAGTAACCGGATGAGCCAGCAACTGACTTTTGCCGACAGTGAGTTTTCCAGTAAACGCCGCCAGACCCGCAAAGAAGTTTTCCTTGGCAGAATGGATGACTTGCTTCCCTGGGACAAATTACTTGGCGTTATCGAGCCTGTGTATCCCAAGGCCGGTAATGGTCGCAGGCCCTATCCGCTGGAAACCATGCTGCGTATTCACTGCATGCAGCAATGGTACAACCTGAGCGATGAGGCCATGGAAGATGCCCTCTATGAAATCGCCTCCATGCGCCAATTTGCTCGCCTGTCACTGGATAAAGCCATTCCAGACCGCACTACCATCATGAATTTCCGGCATTTGCTGGAGCAGCATGAACTGGCCCGCAAAATCTTCAGTACCGTTAATCACTGGCTAGCAGAGTGTGGCGTTCTAATGACCCAGGGCACCTTGGTGGATGCCACCATCATTCAAGCCCCCAGCTCTACCAAAAACAAACACAACAGCCGTGATGAAGACATGCACCAGACCAAGAAAGGTAACCAGTGGTACTTCGGCATGAAAGCGCACATTGGCGTGGACGCCAAAAGTGGCCTGACCCACAGTCTGGTGACCACGGCGGCTAACGAGCACGACCTCAATCAGGTTGGCAAGTTACTGCATGGCGATGAAGAATTTATCTCAGCCGATGCTGGTTATCAGGGGGCCGAAAAGCGCGATGAGCTCAGCGATGTCAGCGCAGACTGGCTTATCGCCAAGCGTCCCGGCAAAGTGAATGCATTGAAGCAACACCCGCGCAAGAACAAGCTGGCCATCCGTTACGAATACCTGAAAGCGAGTATCCGAGCGAAGGTTGAGCATCCATTTCGGATAGTAAAATGTCAGTTTGGTTTCGTCAAAGCCAGGTACAAGGGGCTGGCTAAAAATGACAGTCAACTGGCGATGTTATTCACCCTGGCGAACCTGGTTCGAGTTGACCAATTGATACGGGCACAGGCGAGATCTACCTGAAATGAGGAAATTGGCCTGAAACAGGGCCAAAATCAGCCACGAAGAGACGATTTTGGGCTGAAAATTGGAAAATTGAGCCACAGGACGTCGATAAAGGACGGTTTGGGGCGTCATATCGGGAGCTGCGGACCACTTAATCGCAACTTCC
>NZ_JAENDM010000193.1:0-1218 GCF_019375075.1 Escherichia sp. XD33 | reverse complement strand
TCGCGGCCAAGACGGTCGAGCTTCTTAACCAGAATGACATCACCTTCCTCCACCTTCATCCTCAGCAAATCCAGCCCTTCCCGGTCTGTTGAACTGCCGGATGCCTTATCGGTAAATATACGGTTTGCTTTCACACCTGCGTCTTTGAGTGCTCTGACCTGAAGATGAACCACGGCAGCCTGGCGGCTGCAAATTGAAAACCGCCCCGGTTCGTCCTGTTGTTGCCGCACGCCCCGCAGAATATGTATGCTCTGAGGACCTGTTTTATTAAGGACTCATCCCCTTATGTTGACCCGCAAAAGTATCGATACAGTTCTGCTCTCTGTTGGTGCTGAGAAGCTCTCACAACGAGAATGGGACTGGATGAAAATGCTCAAACCCATGGACCCACCACCTGCGATGGTGACGACCTCCATCCTGAAGCGCCGTGGCGATACAGCAGCCCTTACCCTGCTACAGGATACCGGGGTTTAATCCATCCTCATGTTGTCCGGTTTTACTCCCCGCCCTCTGAAACGTCTGTTCACAGCCAACCAGTGCTGGACGTCCTTCCTGGATGCGGGCGGTCTGCGCGATATCGAGGTTGAAGCCGTCACCAAAATGCTGGCCTGCGGCACACGGATACTGGGTGTAAAAGAGTTCGGGTGTGATAACCCGGACTGTCAGCACGTAAAGTACCTGACCAACTCATGCGGCAGCCGTGCCTGCCCGTCCTGCGGAAAGAAGGCCACAGACCTGTGGACAGCAACACAGCTGAATCGTCTTCCTGACTGCGACTGGGTACATCTGGTCTTCACCCTGCCGGACACGCTGTGGCCGGTGTTCGAAAGCAACCGCTGGCTGCTGAATGACGTGTGCCGTCTGGCGGTGGAGAATCTGCTGTATGCCGCCCGAAAACGGGGGCTGGAACCCGGTATCTTCTGCGCCATCCACACGTATGGCCGTCGTCTCAACTGGCATCCGCATGTACATGTGTCTGTAACCTGTGGAGGTCTGAATAAGCATGGTCAGTGGAAAAAGCTGAGCTTCCTGAAAGACGCGATGCGTTCACGGTGGATGTGGAATATGCGGCAGCTGCTTCTGAAAGCGTGGTCAGAGGGGCACTGTTGCAAAGTTAGCGATGAGGCAGCCTTTTGTCTTATTCAAAGGCCTTACATTTCAAAAACTCTGCTTACCAGGCGCATTTCGCCCAGGGGATCACCATAATAAAATGCTGAG
>NZ_JAENDM010000192.1:0-1227 GCF_019375075.1 Escherichia sp. XD33 | reverse complement strand
TTTATCACTGTACTACTCCATAGCGGAACCATTTAAGTCTGAGTTAATAAAAAACATATCATATTCACTGATGGCTGCATTTATTTTTGATACAGGGCTTAATTTTAGCAAGGAGAATATAACTAAAGGAGTGATTTCAACAAGGTGGCATAATGACCTATATTCATCATTTGAGAGAATGAAAGCAATTAATAAAATTTACTACCCATCCAACAAAGAGATAAACACAGAAGGTCTATCCAAAGCCATCACATCATCTCTTTTCAATGATGACGCGAACTCGTTCGCAAAGAGAGATTTTCGCTTGATGTGGGACTTATCTTCTGAAAAATATCTTTCCTATAAAGAAATAATAATAAGAAAAGGCGATAAGCTTGACGCTGTATGCTTGAGATTTATAAATGATGACTACAAGTTTTTAGTTAATTTCAACAGAGATGAAGAGGTTTTCAAATACTTTCCATCTATAATGCAACCTTCACTCAAAACATATAGAGCGTTATCAAGACTAGTAAACTCAATCAAAGATCCTTCTAGATTTAAGTTCACGACAGAGTCATTAGAAATGGAGTTACTAGAATACTTAGAGTTAAGAAATGAATTATTCAATGACATAGAAGAAGTAATGGGTAGCTATGCTCAGAGGGCACCATAGTTCATGATAGCCCTCGATAGTACTTACTTATATTTTTAGAGAGGTTTAAGTGTAAGTAGAGGGAGTAACACCTGGTTTTTCAGCATCCACTCCAAT
The DNA here is from genome assembly GCF_019375075.1 of Escherichia sp. XD33. Lineage (NCBI taxonomy): Bacteria > Pseudomonadati > Pseudomonadota > Gammaproteobacteria > Enterobacterales > Enterobacteriaceae > Escherichia > Escherichia sp. XD33. The sequence goes on along the minus strand of NZ_JAENDM010000192.1, from coordinate 476 downwards.
GAATGCTGACACCGATACGCGATAATTCTCTTTATCGTAGCAAAATCATCCTCCAGATTGCGGTTGAGAATAGGTTCATGGTGCGCAATACGATTGCGCAGTTTTCTCACGGGACTTGTTAGCAGTAATGCTTCCCCCCGGGGACAAACGACAGAGATATACAACAAAGGCCCGCAATTAAAATACTCCGTATTTACCATAACGTCGCATTGCGCGTACCGCTTAAACGCGTTCAGCGCGATCACGGCAGCAGACAGGTAAAAACAGCAACAAACCACCCGAAAAACTGCCGCGATCGCGCCTGGTAAATTTTAACCTCATGCATAGTTATGCGCGAAACTGAATGACGATCAGTTTCGCACGTTCCAGCCGTCGAACGGGGAAAAATGGGGAGGTTTGGATATTGTTAATGCTAATGTACGTACATTAACATTGGCGCCATCCGGGTAGGGCGTGCCACAAACTGGCTCGATTTC
>NZ_JAENDM010000191.1:0-1233 GCF_019375075.1 Escherichia sp. XD33 | reverse complement strand
ACATATGTGTATGGATTTGAGTTTCATCACGAACTGAAGACGTTGCAAGTTTAAATGATAAAACAGCATCTTTAAGATATTGTTCGTGATATTCAGAGCGTAATGGTAAGCCTTCACGTAATGCAGGTTCGTCAACTTGGATAACTTTGATTCCTGCAGCTTCAAGTGCTAATACTTCTTCGTTGATTGCTAAAGCAATTTGATCTTGAACGACTTTACGTGGTAAATCAACACGTTCAAATGACCAGTTTAGAATTGTTACAGGTCCAGTTAACATACCTTTAACTGGTTTATCTGTTAAGCTTTGTGCATAAACTGTTTCATCAACAGTTAAAGGTGCTGTCCATTTTACATCACCATAAATGATTGGTGGTTTTACGGCACGTGAACCATATGATTGCACCCAACCGAATTTAGTTACTAAGAAACCTTGTAATTTTTCTCCGAAGAATTCAACCATGTCATTACGTTCAAATTCACCGTGAACTAATACATCTAAGCCGATGTCTTCTTGAATTTTAATCCATCGAGCAATTTCATTTTTTAAGAATGTTTCATATGCTTCGTCTGTAATGCGTTTGTTTTTCCAATCTGCACGGTATTTTCGAACTTCTTGGCTTTGTGGGAATGATCCAATAGTTGTTGTTGGTAAATCCGGTAAGTTCAAACGTTTTTGTTGTTGTTCAATACGTTGCGCGAATGGTGATTGTCTTGAAGTACGCACGCTTTCGAAATCATAATCTAAGTTTTTGAATGATTGATTTTGGAAACGCTCATAACGTGCTTTTAATTTATCATATTTAACACTATCGTTTTGATTAAATAGGCGACGCAATGCATCTAATTCGTCTAATTTTTCAGTTGCAAAGCTTAAGCCTTCGCCAACACTTGTATCTAATGTTTCATCATCTAAAGATACTGGAACATGTAATAATGAAGATGATGGTTGAATGACAAGCTCATTCGTGTGTGCTAACAATTTATCGATTAAGACTTTTTTAGATTCAATGTCACTTGCCCATACATTACGACCATCAATAATTCCAGCGTATAATGTTTTTGATTTATCAAAATCTCCTGCTTCAATTTGTTTAAGGTTATAGCCATTATCATGGACAAAGTCTAAACCTAAACCACCAACAGGTAAAGAACTTAAGAATTTAAGATGTGCACGTTCGAAGTATGTTTGAATGACTAATTTTTTAGCAACACCAGCTTTTTCGAAATAGTCAT
>NZ_JAENDM010000190.1:0-1235 GCF_019375075.1 Escherichia sp. XD33 | reverse complement strand
AATGCGATGGGCAGCGACTACATCCGTGAGGTGAATGTGGTGAAGTCTGCCCGTGTTGGTTATTCCAAAATGCTGTTGGGTGTTTATGCCTACTTCATAGAGCATAAGCAGCGCAACACCCTTATCTGGTTGCCGACGGATGGTGATGCCGAGAACTTTATGAAAACCCACGTTGAGCCGACTATTCGTGATATTCCGTCGCTGCTGGCGCTGGCCCCGTGGTATGGCAAAAAGCACCGGGATAACACGCTCACCATGAAGCGTTTCACTAATGGGCGTGGCTTCTGGTGCCTGGGCGGTAAAGCGGCAAAAAACTACCGTGAAAAGTCGGTGGATGTGGCGGGTTATGATGAACTTGCTGCCTTTGATGAGGATATTGAACAGGAAGGCTCTCCGACGTTCCTTGGCGACAAACGTATTGAAGGCTCGGTCTGGCCAAAGTCCATCCGTGGCTCCACGCCCAAAGTGAGAGGCACCTGCCAGATTGAGCGTGCAGCCAGTGAATCCCCGCATTTTATGCGTTTTCATGTTGCCTGCCCGCACTGCGGGGAGGAGCAGTATCTTAAATTTGGCGACAAAGAGACGCCGTTTGGCCTCAAATGGACGCCGGATGACCCCTCCAGCGTGTTTTATCTCTGCGAGCATAATGCCTGCGTCATCCGCCAGCAGGAGCTGGACTTTACTGATGCCCGTTATATCTGCGAAAAGACCGGGATCTGGACCCGTGATGGCATTCTCTGGTTTTCGTCATCCGGTGAAGAGATTGAGCCACCTGACAGTGTGACCTTTCACATCTGGACAGCGTACAGCCCGTTCACCACCTGGGTGCAGATTGTCAAAGACTGGATGAAAACGAAAGGGGATACGGGAAAACGTAAAACCTTCGTAAACACCACGCTCGGTGAGACGTGGGAGGCGAAAATTGGCGAACGTCCGGATGCTGAAGTGATGGCAGAGCGGAAAGAGCATTATTCAGCGCCCGTTCCTGACCGTGTGGCTTACCTGACCGCCGGTATCGACTCCCAGCTGGATCGCTACGAAATGCGCGTATGGGGATGGGGGCCGGGTGAGGAAAGCTGGCTGATTGATCGGCAGATTATTATGGGCCGCCACGACGATGAACAGACGCTGCTGCGTGTGGATGAGGCCATCAATAAAACCTATACCCGCCGGAATGGTGCAGAAATGTCGATATCCCGTATCTGCTGGGATATTGGCGGGATTGACCCGACCAT
>NZ_JAENDM010000189.1:0-1236 GCF_019375075.1 Escherichia sp. XD33 | reverse complement strand
TTGTTAGCCACTTTAATGTCAGGAAGCTTAAGCTCTGTTAGTGTTTTGGCTATTCTCTCTCCTCTTGGAAGACTGGTTGAAAGAGCCAGGAATATTTCCAATAACCCATTAAGTCAATCCCTCTACACTGGGCGCACCGATGAGTTTGGCCAAATAGAGTTTGCTTTACGAATGATGCAAGCTGAAACAGGCGCCATAGTAGGTCGCATAGGTGATGCATCAAATCGGCTTAGCGAACACACCCGAGGCCTACTAAAGGATATTGAGTCAAGCAATGTACTTACAGTTGAGCAGCAGGCAGAGACAGATCAAATAGCAACGGCAGTAAACCAAATGGTGGCAAGCATTCAAGAGGTTGCGAGCAATGCACAGCATGCTGCAGATGCGGCCGGAAGAGCAGACACTGAGACGGCATCTGGCCAGCGTCTGGTAGCCCACACAAGCCAGTCAATCACTGCCCTTGAAGGTGAAATTAGGCAAGCCACTCAGGTTATTCATGAGCTTGAAGGTCAAAGTAACGAGATATCAAAAGTTCTTGACGTTATACGAGGGATCGCCGAGCAAACGAATTTGTTGGCACTCAACGCAGCAATTGAGGCCGCGCGTGCTGGTGAGCAGGGGCGTGGTTTTGCTGTTGTCGCCGATGAGGTTCGCAGTCTTGCTGCTCGCACACAGCAATCGACAACGGATATTCAAAGCATGATCAGCGCTCTACAAGAGCGAGCGCAATCCGCTGTTACAGTCATGGAGCAAAGTAGTCGGCAAGCGCACACGAGTGTAGCTCACGCAGAGGAAGCAGCTACAGCTCTTGATGGAATTGGCCAACGCGTTAACGAAATTACCGACATGAACGCGCAAATAGCGACTGCGGTCGAGCAGCAGGGAGCAGTAAGTGAAGACATAAACCGCAGTATTATCAATATACGCGATGCTGCTGATACCAATGTACAGACCGGGCAGAATAATTTGCAAAGTGCGAAATCTGTCGCTCAGTTAACTAGCGCTCTGAGCGAACTGGCAAAACAGTTTTGGGAAAAACGAGGATAACGCTTTTCAGTATCTCGACAGGGATAACTTACTTTACCATCGGTTATCCCTTTTAGCCGCACAAATTTTAGCCATGGCTTTTCAGGAAGTCAGGGCTATCAGAATGGCCTTAGAAAGCCTAGTCAAAGAGCTGTCACGAGAACACCGTTAGCTTAGCGTACGATTTTTTCCGAATTCTGCGGTTCCCCC
>NZ_JAENDM010000188.1:0-1258 GCF_019375075.1 Escherichia sp. XD33 | reverse complement strand
TGATCCTACCCACGTAATATGGACACAGGCCTAAGCGAGGTTCTTGTTTTCAAATTGTTCCGGACTGAGGCCGCCACACCAACTGTGCCGCCGCCACCGATTGTAATCACATTCGATATAATTAAACACCGTTGCCCGCATTATTTCCCGGCTGATAAAGTGTTCTCCATGGATACATTCCACTTTCAGCGAATGAAAGAAGCTTTCCACGCAGGCATTATCGTAGCAGCAACCTTTTGCGCTCATACTTCCACGCAGATTATGCCGCTTCAGTTGCGCCTGATAATCTGCTGAACAGTACTGGCCTCCACGGTCCGTGTGAACGATAACGTTCCGGGGCCTCTTACGCCGCCACAGCGCCATCTGCAGGGCATCGCAGGCCAGTTGCGCCGTCATGCGTGGCGACATTGACCAGCCAATAACGGCACGTGACCACAGGTCAATGACCACTGCCAGATACAGCCAGCCTTCATCTGTACGTAAGTACGTGATGTCTCCTGCCCACTTCTGGTTCGGGCCACTGGCGTAAAAATCCTGCTCCAACAGATTTTCTGACACAGGCAGGCCGTGTGCGCGGTAGCTGACCGGGCTGAACTTCCGGGAGGCCTTTGCCCTCAGTCCCTGACGGCGCAGGCTTGCCGCCACGGTTTTTACGTTAAAGGGGTAACCCTGAGCACGCAGTTCATCCGTCAGGCGTGGGGCACCGTAACGCTGTTTTGACCGGGTAAAAGCCGCGAGGACAACGCTGTCGCAGTGTTGGCGGAACTGCTGACGCGTGCTTATCCTTGTCCGCCGCTGACACCACGTATACCAGCCGCTGCGGGCCACCCGGAGCACGCGGCACATTGCTTTGATGCTGAACTCAGCCTGATGTTTTTCAATAAAGACATACTTCATTTCAGGCGCTTCGCGAAGTATGTCGCGGCCTTTTGGAGGATAGCCAGCTCTTCATCCCGTTCTGCCAGCTGGCGTTTGAGACGTGCAATCTCGGTAGACATCTCCAGTTCACGTTCAGAAGACGTCTGCTGATTTTGCTGTTTACTGCGCCAGTTGTAGAGTTGTGATTCATACAGGCTGAGTTCACGGGCTGCGGCAGTAACACCGATGCGTTCAGCAAGCTTCAGGGCTTCACTGCGAAATTCAGGCGAATGCTGTTTACGGGGTTTTTTACTGGTTGATACTGTTTTTGTCATGTGAGTCACCTCTGACTGAGAGTTTACTCACTTAGCCGCGTGTCCACTATTGCTGGGTAAGATCA
>NZ_JAENDM010000187.1:0-1272 GCF_019375075.1 Escherichia sp. XD33 | reverse complement strand
TCGTAAGCTGTAATGCAAGTAGCGTATGCGCTCACGCAACTGGTCCAGAACCTTGACCGAACGCAGCGGTGGTAACGGCGCAGTGGCGGTTTTCATGGCTTGTTATGACTGTTTTTTTGTACAGTCTATGCCTCGGGCATCCAAGCAGCAAGCGCGTTACGCCGTGGGTCGATGTTTGATGTTATGGAGCAGCAACGATGTTACGCAGCAGGGCAGTCGCCCTAAAACAAAGTTAGCCATATGAACTCGGAATCAGTACGCATTTATCTCGTTGCTGCGATGGGAGCCAATCGGGTTATTGGCAATGGTCCTAATATCCCCTGGAAAATTCCGGGTGAGCAGAAGATTTTTCGCAGACTCACTGAGGGAAAAGTCGTTGTCATGGGGCGAAAGACCTTTGAGTCTATCGGCAAGCCTCTACCGAACCGTCACACATTGGTAATCTCACGCCAAGCTAACTACCGCGCCACTGGCTGCGTAGTTGTTTCAACGCTGTCGCACGCTATCGCTTTGGCATCCGAACTCGGCAATGAACTCTACGTCGCGGGCGGAGCTGAGATATACACTCTGGCACTACCTCACGCCCACGGCGTGTTTCTATCTGAGGTACATCAAACCTTCGAGGGTGACGCCTTCTTCCCAATGCTCAACGAAACAGAATTCGAGCTTGTCTCAACCGAAACCATTCAAGCTGTAATTCCGTACACCCACTCCGTTTATGCGCGTCGAAACGGCTAACCATTCCGTCAACGGGACGCCAAAATGCTGCGCATTTTGGTTCCCTCCGCTGCGCTCCGGCTCTCGTTACGTCCAACGTTAGCACCACTGAAACCCAGCTTTATTTAGCTCATGTTTATTCAAACGGCATTTAGCTTTTCAGGCGTTATTCAGTGCCTGTTTTGCCTTTTTTCCGGGCTTCGCCTGCATGGGCTGCGCAGGTTTTCAGTCTTTTTGGCCTCTAGCCCTTGCGTAGCAAGCGCAAGCAGCTATCGTTTTTGCAGTGCTGTGCCGCCTCGGTGGCGCAGCGTTTTTTCACGGTTAGCGCCCGTCGCCAAATTCAAGTTATCCGTTTTGGCTTCTGGTTCTAACATTTCGGTCAAGCCGACCCGCATTCTGCGGTCGGCTTACCTCGCCCGTTAGACATCATGAGGGAAGCGGTGACCATCGAAATTTCGAACCAACTATCAGAGGTGCTAAGCGTCATTGAGCGCCATCTGGAATCAACGTTGCTGGCCGTGCATTTGTACGGCTCCGCAGTGGATGGCGGCCTGA
>NZ_JAENDM010000186.1:0-1292 GCF_019375075.1 Escherichia sp. XD33 | reverse complement strand
ATCCCCTGCGCCGCCTGGCAGGAACTGAGGTTCATACTGTTAATGTCGCTTGCCATTTTCTGCAGGAAGTCTTTTGCGGTTTTGATTTCCGGCACCGTTGTCTGCAGGGCAAGGTCAAAAAAGTAACCGGCAGCATTGCTCATAATCTGCTTAACAAAACGCTGCAGCTGCTCGCCATTAATAAAACTGAACGAACCGAGGTAGGCATCGATGCCGCCACATCCGGCATTGATATCCGGCAGCGTCATGGAAATCAGCTGAACATTTTTGACCTGAGTACGGGCATACAGGGAGCCGCCGTAAGCATAGCCGGCAGCCTGCCCCTGCCAGACGCCCGACTGTGTGGTATTGGAGGCGAAGCCCAGCTTGTTAAAGAACTGATTCATGTCGCTGTTCACATCCGCTGACGCTGCAGGCGTCACCGTCAGTAAGGCGGCACAAAGAATAAAAAGAGGCTTAATGCGAAGCATTATTGCTGCCCTCCCTTAATGTGTTCTCCCGGCGCATACGGCGTTTCAGCAGGAATATCATGATATTTCCGAATATTAATTCGCACATTGGGGACAGAAAAAATGTAACAAGAAACCCTGCTGCCAGCGCCCATAACGTAAACGGAATGACTTTCATCAGAACATTCCACATATACTGGAAATTAAGTAATTTCGGGTCGGCCATCCATGAATCAATACAGACATCGAAAATAACGTGCATAACTGCCCATAAAACAATTCCGGCAACAAGGAAAACAATAAACAAATCAAAATATCTGTCAGAATCCCTGAAACTATACTCAATATTCCGTCTAATTTTTCTGATTTTGAATTCCTGATTCTTTTTGTTTGCTGTCATTATAAGTTTCCTCTGATATTACTGATGATTCATTCAGACCGGTCATGCGGCTGTAATATATTTCAGACACCAAAATCCATCCCACAATTGCCCCCACAAAAAACACAACAGAAACAGAAAAGGTAAGACACAGCGAAACGACTATTTCTACAGGGCTGGCGGGATAAAAAAGCCCCTGACGGATAAAGGGGATATTCAGGCTGACGATTATTCCCGTCGCGATGCCGGATATTCCGGCAATGAGTAACACCACCTGCTTATTTCGCACCTTTTTTTCCTCCGTACATCTGCAGAACGGTATCCATCCGCGCCATAAAACCGGCGGCATCCGTTGCCCCCTGTAAAAGCGGTAATGCCTCAAGCGTGTTGACGTTGACCAGGAAGGTGGTCGGTGTGGCCACCGGGATATTCGGGAAGAAGGTCTGCATCACGTCCGGTGGCAC
>NZ_JAENDM010000185.1:0-1296 GCF_019375075.1 Escherichia sp. XD33 | reverse complement strand
AATCAGAAAAAGGGCTGCTGAATGCGGCAAGACCGTTTCTGGTTTTTTACGGGCGGCAGCTCTCGGTAAGAAAGTTAACTCACTGACTGATGACCGGGTGCTGAAAGAAGTTATGCGACTGGGGGCGTTGCAGAAAAAACTCTTTATCGACGGCAAGCGTGTCGGGGACAGGGAGTATGCGGAGGTGCTGATCGCTATTACGGAGTATCACCGTGCCCTGTTATCCAGGCTTATGGCAGATTAGCTTCCCGGAGAGAAACTGTCGAAAACAGACGGTATGAACGCCGTAAGCCCCCAAACCGATCGCCATTCACTTTCATGCATAGCTATGCAGTGAGCTGAAAGCGATCCTGACGCATTTTTCCGGTTTATCCCGGGGAAAACATCTCTTTTTGCGGTGTCTGCGTCAGAATCGCGTTCAGCGCGTTTTGGCGGTGCACGTAATGAGACGTTATGGTAAATGGTGTCAGGTAACGGTTGTAAAAGCCCCGAAGTATGGGGCTGGTGTGCTTGTGTGTTATTTGTTTTTTTTATTTGTGTTTTTGTCTGTGTTATTTTTTTGTTCCATATATAAAACCACCTATCGCTCCAACTAATGTTGTCATTAGTGCCATCAGGTTATTTGCAAAATCTGGTAGTTCTCTATCTTTTATTCCGAAATAAACGATTAACATAAAAATTGATAAAACTATTAAAAATATAAAGGCCATGGAGCAAAGCCTTATAAGACCTTCGCTTTCAGCCTTTATTTCTTTTTCTGTTTTCGGTCTGTGGTTTTTTATCATTTCCTCTATTTGAGATCTTAAAATGAATCCAGGCTGTGAGTTTGTGTCACTTCCTGATTTCGCATTATTTATATTGCTACTTGTTTTTGAGAATGATGGTTCTACACGAATGTATTCAATCGCATCTGTTTTTGGTTTGAAAAATTTCATAATCCACTCACATCCTCAACATGCTTGGAGTTATAAGCAATGGATTTTTCTTTAAATAGGGCTAAGGTTAACCCTTCTTCAAGTGGTGTGTTATTATCGGTTGAGTTGTAGTCAAGTTGAACTATCACCGCATTTCCATTGTAGTTCTGTGCGGTTACTTGTCCTTGGCTTAAATTGATGACATTGTTTATTTGTATATTTTTGAATGTATCGCGGTTATTTATTCTTATTGTTATTTCATCTAAATTTCTTTTGTTTTCGTTTAAATACAGATCAGCTATTAGTTGAGATGGATTTTTATGTGGGATGTAATAGTTACCAACTAGGCCGATTCTTACGACTCCATATTTTTGGAATATTG
>NZ_JAENDM010000184.1:0-1319 GCF_019375075.1 Escherichia sp. XD33 | reverse complement strand
CGTCTTTCACCGAGGTTAACCGGCCACGGTTGTCATAGCGGCGGTAAAGGCTGATGCCTTCCTCGCGGTGGACCGCCGTCATCTGGCCGAAGCGGTCGTATTCATAACGGGTCTGGTAGTTCAAACCAGGTCACCACGCCTTTCACCCGGCGCTGTACTTCATCGCCCTGCCATATCGTCAGGTAGGCCATTTTGTCCAGCACCTGCGCAAATTCAAGGGAGAGAAACTGCTGGCTGACCAGGGAGAGATCGAGGGAAAAGAGCGAAGAGAGTGACTGGTTCAGATGAAAGGAAACCACCGCAAAAGCATCCGGCGGCAGGCCGTCCACTTCCAGTGTGAAACGTAATCCGGTTGACATAGCAACCTCCGTGAAAATGAATAATAATCCGCACATATTGCATGTACAACATGTCGGGCGGATGAGATAAGCGAGTCGACATCTGGCGTTACCGGGGAATATCAGAAAAATGTCATGGTTATGTGATGATTTAGTCTGGGATTTTACTTCAGAGAAACGGGTGTCTGTTTAGTCAACAAAATAATCACAAACGCAACGGATGGGTTCTCGACGTTATTCACGACAGGCTCGTACATTACAGCGAGTAATAAAAAACCTGATATGCAAAGTCAAACCAATATTCATAATGTCTTTTTATTCACAACAATAAATAATTCAATAACAATCATTGAAATGAATGATGGTTTGTATAAGGAATATACGCTACCGCTCCACCCTGATAACATGATCTGCACATTGCCATCTTAACGTCGTTAAACACTAGCTTAATAGTGGATATTTCAAATTAGGAATTTATTAAATTCACCTGATGAATATAATAAGCAAATAGCATAGAAAATAATGACAACTCCCCCGAGGGGACCATTTCCAAAGCACTGCACCACCACCTGGTGCCGGATGATCTTGCTTCAGTGGTAAGAGTACCTGATGCATTGTTCCCAAAATGGTGTTTTCCCCTGCCCCTCCAATAATGTGTAGCTCTCACTTGATAATCTATTGATTAGGTTATATTAAGAATCAACATTTAAAATACATCCATTTTCTTGAATAAATCAACATGTTTATTAATCAATTGCTGTTTTAGCTCTGACTCATCAAGCTCTCCATATTTGTCCTACAGATAATTGCGAATAAATACAGAGAACGCCATTTATCCTTTTAGCATACCTGCCGGATATTTGGTGATGCTGCCAACTTACTGATTTAGTGTATGATGGTGTTTTTGAGGTGCTCCAGTGGCTTCTGTTTCTATCAGCTGTCCCTCCTGTTCAGCTACTGACGGGGTGGTGCGTAACGGCA
>NZ_JAENDM010000183.1:0-1323 GCF_019375075.1 Escherichia sp. XD33 | reverse complement strand
TGGGCAATGGAGCGCCTGCCGGCCCAGTATCAGCCCGTCATACTTGAAGCTAGACAGGCTTATCTTGGACAAGAAGAAGATCGCTTGGCCTCGCGCGCAGATCAGTTGGAAGAATTTGTCCACTACGTGAAAGGCGAGATCACCAAGGTAATCGGCAAATAATGTCTAACAATTCGTTCAAGCCGACCGCGCTACGCGCGGCGGCTTAACTCCGGCGTTGTGCTGACGAAAAAAAACAAAAATCTGCGTATACCTTTCCTCATAATCTGTGGCTTCAATAAAAGGATATTTCTATGCTTCAACTGAAAATGATCGAACTCTTCAAGGAAGGTTGTCATGAGGATGCACGAATAATCGCGGCATTGATGTTCGGCTCATTTGCTATCGGAGAGGGTGACGAGTTCTCTGATATCGAATTCGCAGTGTTCATCCAGGATGACCATTTTGAAAATTTCGATCAGCGCTCGTGGCTTAATGCCGTAAGTCCGGTTGCTGCTTACTTTCCGGACGACTTCGGCCACCACACCGCACTTTTTGAAAACGGCATTCGCGGTGAATTCCATTTCATGCGAAAATCGGACATACCGGTCATTTCCACTTGGCAAGGCTATGGGTGGTTTCCCTCGCTTGAGGCGGCTGTTTTGTTGGACCGATCAGGAGAGTTGTCAAGGTACGCAAGCGCTCTCGTGGGCGGTCCCCCGATACGTGAAGGCGCGCCGCTGGTGGAAGGGCTTGTGTTGAACCTCATCAGCCTGATGCTCTTTGGGGCCAATCTTTTAAATCGGGGAGAGTACGCTCGCGCCTGGGCTTTGCTCAGCAAAGCACATGAAAACCTACTCAAGCTGGTTCGACTCCACGAAGGGGCAACAGACCACTGGCCGACACCTTCACGCGCGCTCGAAAAGGATATCTCGGAGGACTCGTATAATCGCTATCTGGCATGCACAAGCAGTGCAGAACCAAGAGCACTATGTGCAGCCTATCATCAAACGTGGACGTGGAGTCTCGAATTGTTCAAGAGCGTGACAGAACCTCTGAATATCGAGCTTCCGAGAACTGTAATTGCGCAGGCAAAAAGGTTGTTCAATGAGTCTGCGACGCCGCACAACAAGTAAATCCAGCGGACGCATAAAAACGCGCCGCTGATTTTGACGTTAGATGCACTAAGCACATAATTGCTCACAGCCAAACTATCAGGTCAAGTGGCACTGTTGCAAATAGTCGGTGGTGATAAACTTATCATCCCCTTTTGCTGATGGAGCTGCACATGAACCCATTCAAAGGCCGGCATTTTCAGCGTGACATCATTCTGTGGGCCGTACG
>NZ_JAENDM010000182.1:0-1327 GCF_019375075.1 Escherichia sp. XD33 | reverse complement strand
GGCGGGTGTGGCTTACAGCCGTGTGTCGACTTTCTCCGGGGATTATCTCCGCGTAACTGACAACAAGGGGAAAACGCACGATGTGCTGACCGGAAGTGATGACGGTCGCCACAGCAACACGTCTCTGGCGTGGGGGGCTGGCGTGCAGTTTAACCCGACCGAATCCGTGGCCATTGATATTGCTTATGAAGGTTCCGGCAGTGGTGACTGGCGCACTGACGGTTTCATCGTGGGTGTCGGTTATAAATTCTGATTAGCCAGGTAACACAGTGTTATGACAGCCCGCCGGTTCAGGCGGGTTTTTTTGTGGGGGGAATATGGCAGTACGGATTTCAGGTGTACTGAAAGATGGCGCAGGTAAGCCGATACAAAACTGCACCATTCAGCTAAAGGCCAGGCGCAACAGCACCACGGTGGTGGTGAACACAGTGGCCTCAGAAAACCCGGATGAAGCCGGGCGTTACAGCATGGACGTTGAGTACGGTCAGTACAGCGTTATTCTGTTGGTGGAAGGCTTCCCGCCATCGCATGCCGGGACCATCACCGTGTATGAAGACTCACAACCGGGTACGCTGAATGATTTTCTCGGTGCCATGACGGAGGATGATGTCCGTCCGGAGGCACTGCGCCGCTTTGAACTGATGGTGGAAGAGGTGGCGCGTAACGCGTCCGCAGTGGCACAGAACACGGCAGCCGCGAAGAAGTCAGCCAGTGATGCCCGCACATCAGCCCGTGAGGCGGCAACCCATGCGACTGATGCTGCGGACTCCGCACGCGCAGCCAGCACGTCAGCCGGACAGGCCGCGTCGTCGGCTCAGTCAGCGTCTTCCAGCGCAGGAACGGCATCAACAAAGGCTACTGAAGCATCAAAAAGTGCTGCCGCTGCAGAGTCTTCAAAAAGCGCGGCAGCCACCAGTGCCGGTGCAGCGAAAACGTCAGAAACGAATGCCGCAGCATCACAAAAATCTGCGGCCACTTCTGCATCCACCGCGACCACGAAAGCGTCAGAAGCTGCCACCTCAGCCCGGGATGCGTCGGCTTCAAAAGTGGCGGCAAAATCATCAGAAACGAGCGCAGCCTCGAGCGCCGGCAGTGCAGCTTCCTCGGCAACGGCGGCAGGAAATTCCGCGAAGGCCGCAAAAACGTCTGAGACGAATGCGGATAACAGCGCACAGGCGGCAGCAGACTCACAAACTGCATCGGCAAATTCCGCGACAGCAGCCAAAAAATCAGAAACCAACGCGAAAAATAGTGAGGCAGCAGCAAAGGTCAGCGAAACCAACGCTAAAGCGTCAGAGAACAAGGCGAAAGAATATCTCGACAAGGT
>NZ_JAENDM010000181.1:0-1337 GCF_019375075.1 Escherichia sp. XD33 | reverse complement strand
CGATGTTATTCACCCTGGCCAACCTGTTTCGGGTGGACCAAATGATACGTCAGTGGGAGAGATCTCAGTAAAAACCGGAAATAACGCCAGAAATGGTGGAAAAAATAGCCTAAATAGGCCGATTCGATGTGTTTGCGGGAAAAAAATCGGCCCAGATCCGCGAAATTTTAATCAGCGAGTCAACTTGGGAAGAAATGACCTGCTTATTCGCACCTTCCCTAAATCTTTCCACCCACCCCCTTAAATTTTTCAATAAATGCGCTAATTTTTTGAAAAACAGTCTGTTTTTTCGTTTTATATTGCGGATTTAAAGGACTGAGTCTGGGCAGTGTCTCGTTTAATTCCGTGCCATTTTCGGTGGCGTATTCGCGTTTTAAAGATGTGCGAATATAGCGTTTCGCCGCCTCTTCATTGAGATTTTCTTCTTTGATCAAGGCTTCTGCTTCACGTTGCTGTTCGCGTTGAGCAAACGTAAAGAATGCGTCAATGATGCTGGCTTTGTCCGGTAAATCATCCAGGTTCGTTTGCTGAATAAAATCGACCACCAGGCCCTCTTTAGCACGGTTCCCCAGGCTTGAACGAATTAAGCGTTTGACCTCTTCGATCATTTCGCCCTTACCTTTGTTTTGTCTGTTGTGCTCGAAAATCAGACCAAGGATATAATCCAGGTTTATTTCCTGAGATTTCAGCAAATCGACCTCAAAAACTACGTCATCCCAGTCAGTGGTTGATTTCTCTTTTTTCTCAGCTTCTTTCTCACGACGCTGCCAGTCGCGAATATCGTTATAGGCAGAACGATAATCCTGAATCTTGCGATCAGCAGGGAGACGAATTGTTTGCAATTCAGCGAGCTTTTCATCATCCACATAATGTTCTGCTTTGAATTTTTCTACTGCAACAGGATCGCTAAGATCGATTTGTTGCAGGGCTTTCAGCGTGGCAAATTCATCATAGTTTTGCAGGATGTTCTCGGCACGCAGGTATTCACCAAACAGTTTAACGAAGTCTTTCTTCTCTTTTTCACTTTCAATACTGGCAGGGTCAGGGAACCGTTGTTCCAGTTCTGCAACTACTGCCATAAAGCCGCGCTTAGCTTCACCAGTAGCAGCATCAGTAAAGCCTTCCATATACTCTGCATAACTCTTTTCTAACACTACATTTTTGGTGTTTTTGTCACCAAACAGCGTTATGGCATCGATGGTTGAGCGTTCCAGATCGCGGAAAGTGACGATATTACCGAAGGTTTTAGTTGCATCATAAATACGGTTGGTGCGGGAAAATGCCTGCATCAGGCCGTGAAAACGCAAGTTTTTATCGACGAATAGCGTGTTCAATGT
>NZ_JAENDM010000180.1:0-1343 GCF_019375075.1 Escherichia sp. XD33 | reverse complement strand
CCCATAAGCGCTAACTTAAGGGTTGTGGTATTACGCCTGATATGATTTAACGTGCCGATGAATTACTCTCACGATAACTGGTCAGCAATTCTGGCCCATATTGGTAAGCCCGAAGAACTGGATACTTCGGCACGTAATGCCGGGGCTCTAACCCGCCGCCGCGAAATTCGTGATGCTGCAACTCTGCTACGTCTGGGGCTGGCTTACGGCCCCGGGGGGATGTCATTACGTGAAGTCACTGCATGGGCTCAGCTCCATGACGTTGCAACATTATCTGACGTGGCTCTCCTGAAGCGGCTGCGGAATGCCGCCGACTGGTTTGGCATACTTGCCGCACAAACACTTGCTGTACGCGCCGCAGTTACGGGTTGTACAAGCGGAAAGAGATTGCGTCTTGTCGATGGAACAGCAATCAGTGCGCCCGGGGGCGGCAGCGCTGAATGGCGACTACATATGGGATATGATCCTCATACCTGTCAGTTCACTGATTTTGAGCTAACCGACAGCAGAGACGCTGAACGGCTGGACCGATTTGCGCAAACGGCAGACGAGATACGCATTGCTGACCGGGGATTCGGTTCGCGTCCCGAATGTATCCGCTCACTTGCTTTTGGAGAAGCTGATTATATCGTCCGGGTTCACTGGCGAGGATTGCGCTGGTTAACTGCAGAAGGAATGCGCTTTGACATGATGGGTTTTCTGCGCGGGCTGGATTGCGGTAAGAACGGTGAAACCACTGTAATGATAGGCAATTCAGGTAATAAAAAAGCCGGAGCTCCCTTTCCGGCACGTCTCATTGCCGTATCACTTCCTCCCGAAAAAGCATTAATCAGTAAAACCCGACTGCTCAGCGAGAATCGTCGAAAAGGACGAGTAGTTCAGGCGGAAACGCTGGAAGCAGCGGGCCATGTGCTATTGCTAACATCATTACCGGAAGATGAATATTCAGCAGAGCAAGTGGCTGATTGTTACCGTCTGCGATGGCAAATTGAACTGGCTTTTAAGCGGCTCAAAAGTTTGCTGCACCTGGATGCTTTGCGTGCAAAGGAACCTGAACTCGCGAAAGCGTGGATATTTGCTAATCTACTCGCCGCATTTTTAATTGACGACATAATCCAGCCATCGCTGGATTTCCCCCCCAGAAGTGCCGGATCCGAAAAGAAGAACTAACTCGTTGTGGAGAATAACAAAAATGGTCATCTGGAGCTTACAGGTGGCCATTCGTGGGACAGTATCCCTGACAGCCTACAAAACGCAATTGAAGAACGCGAGGCATCGTCTTAACGAGGCACCGAGGCGTCGCATTCTTCAGATGGTTCAACCCTTAAGTTAGCGCTTATGGG
>NZ_JAENDM010000179.1:0-1371 GCF_019375075.1 Escherichia sp. XD33 | reverse complement strand
ACAGCGCGGAGAATCTCGCTCTCTCCAGGGGAAGCCGAAGTTTCCAAAAGGTCGTTGATCAAAGCTCGCCGCGTTGTTTCATCAAGCCTTACGGTCACCGTAACCAGCAAATCAATATCACTGTGTGGCTTCAGGCCGCCATCCACTGCGGAGCCGTACAAATGTACGGCCAGCAACGTCGGTTCGAGATGGCGCTCGATGACGCCAACTACCTCTGATAGTTGAGTCGATACTTCGGCGATCACCACTTCCCTCATGATGTTTAACTTTGTTTTAGCCACCAATGATGCCCTCACTTTCCATGATTTTGGTGGGAATGGATTTTCTTAGCGGCAACTTACTTTCGTTGTCTATATCCATGTTAAAGGCGAAAAAGTAAACCTCTGTCTCCTTCTCAACCCACCCAACCCACCATGCGACACCAGGATTTGACTCAGTTCCCACACCAGAAAAACCAGTTTTTGAATGCACTAGATATTCAGGTGCCGCCTCCGTTACCAAAGCCTCTTTTACTATTAGCTGGTTTTCTTTAGATGCTGACAATTTATTTAAATATAGAGACTCTAGAAACTCCACTTGATTAACTGCGGAAATTCTAAGCTGGCCTTCCAACCAGAATTTGTCAATGCCACCACTGATATTCTGGTTGCCATAGGAAAATTTTTTAAGGTATTTCTGCATTCTTACTTCGCCAACTTCTCTGGCGATTTGTTGAAATACGGGAACAGCTGAAACTTGTATTGCCCCTCTTAAGGTCAAGTCTCTTTCCCATTGCTTCATGGCTCTTGGCTTTCCGTCCCATTTGAAAACCTGATGCTCATTCTTTATGACACCAGTTTCTAGGCCGATAATTGCGTTGGGGATCTTAAATGTTGATGCTGGAAGATATTCCTTTGATGCACGAGCTAAGTCATTGGTAGCGCAGGATTTACTGCTACTTTTACAAAGCACGAAGACACCATTGACGGCTTCGGCAGAGAACTCTTTGTTCCAAGACGTATTTTCTGTAATTGAACCAGCTAATGCCGTACTCGAAAGACACGCGATAATTACATATGCGGCAAATGTTTTCATGGCACCTTCTTGGTGGCTAACGTTAATTCGACCTCAGAGGCGTTTAAGTCAAAATACCTCTGACGTCTAACATGATTAATCAAAGTCTGATTTTTTAACAAAATCAGAAAGATAGACGCGAAACTTTAAAACAAAGGCGTCAACACTTCAAGTAGCGATCTTTCGCTTCGGCGAGGCCTAACGCCTGAGCTCAGCCGACCGAAACCGCGTAGCGGTTTTGGGTCGGCTGCAGCGATTTGTTGGGCGATAGCTTGCCACATTCTCTCAACGATTGGGATTTGATGTACTTTCCGCACT
>NZ_JAENDM010000178.1:0-1391 GCF_019375075.1 Escherichia sp. XD33 | reverse complement strand
ATTGTCCGGAAGTTCCCTTCAGCCAGGCGCGGCAGTGATGCCGCAACCGGCTTTGCTTCTGAGGACTGCTCCAGTTTTTTGGCCTTCTCATTGGCCTGCTCCATCGTCATACAGGTATCTGATGTGGTGGCGTTACACTCAAATTCCGTATTAGTTCCGGCACAGCCAGAAAGTAATAACGTCCCCAGCAGAGGAATAAATAAAGAAATCTTTTTCATTGCCCTTCTCCTTTTTTATTATTCCCCACAACAGCAGAAATTAACTCTGCTGTCAGATTTGTTTTCCCTGCACAGGGTTGTCCGAAGACTACTGTATTTCCCGGAGAAGAAAATAAGCTCATCGACATACCCTTCTTCATCACACCGACAGCTGCCATATTAAAATTGTGCGGCAATGATTCAGAACCGAATTCCTTCAGTGCAGGAAGTACGATTCTTGTGGTGCAGTTACTGAGAACAGCATTCATAAAATTATCTGATACGCTTTTATACGGTACAGAGCGTGCAGTAATAATATTAATATTACGCATGTTCATTTTTATCTCCGTTGCTTCTGTTTGTTCGGTCATCAGGGAAATAAACATGGCATTTCCTGGTTTTTTCCGGCAGGGAAGCATCTTCCGTAAGAACTTCCTTCAGATGTTCATCTGCAGTTGCCACCCGGACACATTTCATTTTTCCGGGTCGCATCGGATATTTTCCGGAGATCACCGCCAGCGAGACATACATCAGTGCCAGCGTTGCCCATAATGCGGTGAACAGTTGCATCAGAGACTGGTCAGTCTCCCTGGCATATTCTGCAGCATCCCCCCGGCGAAAACCGCACGTTACAGACGGAGGCATCGCTAAATCGGAACCAAAACTGTTCGAGCAGTATCGGACCGGATACAGCCCGGCTGGCGTTCTGCCCCTTACAAACTCGATCTCCTGAACCAGCAATTTCCCCGGTGTGGTGTTGTCCTTCCATAAAACCAGTAACGCCAGCAGAGCCATTGTGGCCAGCGGCAGAATGACGGCGTATTTCAGACACCAGAACAACCAACACAGGCCCTGGGCAACAACATACCGGGTGGCATGGCATATCTGACGGAGTGACATATTATTTGCCATCGTTGCCCCCTCCCTGGCTGCCGGACATAAACTGCTGCGGATTCAGGTTGCCCACCTGCTTCAGCATCTGGTCAGTATTAAAGCCGTTAAGATGACTTTCAGCCGATGGCGGAACAGGAACCGGACTTTCCGGATTGTCTTCTTCCGCTCTGCTCTGCGTGTATTCCAGCGCCATCTCTTCCACGGTTTTCAGCTGGAAGCCGTCCTGGAACACCACGGTCACTTCGTTGCCCGCACCAATCGGTATCACCGGGTGATACTGTTCGGCACGTTTGATGTAGT
>NZ_JAENDM010000177.1:0-1407 GCF_019375075.1 Escherichia sp. XD33 | reverse complement strand
CTGGTACGAGCGCTGAACAAAATGACGAAAGCAGGTATGCCTGAAAGCGTGCGTATTGCCTGAAAACACAACCCGCTACGGGGGAGACTTACCCGAAATCTGATTTATTCAACAAAGCCTCGCCAATGCAAAAAAAAATAATATAAAGAATTGCTTTAACAAATTCTTTTACGGTTTTTAAGCCAAATATACGCTTTAAGCCATTTACTGGATTCAATGAATCAAACTTAAATTTAACAGCTTCAGTTGCTAATTGCATTTTACTTTGAAACCAGGAGACAAGTATTGTTGTGAACATGCAAACCAGCAAAAAAGGAATGATCGTTTTCAACCAACCAACCCCCATAGCTTTAAAATAGTCCCAAATATCTGGTTTAGCGTTATGATCAAGGATGTATTCAAGAATCGACATAATGTGATGCACATCAAAAACATATCCGAGATATAAAGTACCCACAAGCATTATTACAGAGATGGTTAAGTCTCTACTTTTTAGAATTTGCCCTTTTTTAGAAGCATCCTGGAGTTTCTTTGTGTTGGCTTTTCAGTTTTATTGGCCATGAAACACTCTATTTCTCAATGTATAGTTGCAATTGTTCTGGGAAAAAGGATAACGGCATTACTCGTTCAGCCAGTATTGGGCCAAAATAAATAATTAATATTAAAAATGCCAGCGCACTTTTGACAGTCAGTGAAATGGCAAAAGCATTTAGTTGTGAAGCATAACGTGCCAGCAATCCCAGGACAGCCTCACCGCCCAGCATAACGGCAATCACGGGACTTGCGTAAACGATAGTATGAGTCATTATGTTATTAATATATGAGAATAAAGGCTCTAATTTAGGAAAATTAAAATTGCCTGAAGGCCATAAATTATAACTTTGCCAAAGAGTTTCCAGAATAAAGTTCAATCCACCGTTAGTAAGATAAACCGCTGCAGAGAATAGGTTAAATAATCTTGCTAATTCCGAAGTATCGACACCTGTAGCAGGATCCAAAGTACTACTTAACGTTGCACCACGTTGGTTATCGATAAAACTACCTATAGCAAGGAAAATCCAAAACGGGGATGATAATAAGCAAGCAATGAACAGCCCTATGATAATTTCTCTGGCAGCAAACAAAGCGATATCGATTTCATTTAAGGTCGATAATTCATAGTGGTAATGCTGAACTAATGCACATGATACCACTATTATTATTGGATGACGGACTACTGTTGGTATATTCCCACTGGCGAAAAATGGTAACAAATAGAAAGTTGGTGCCAATCGGCAAAAACCGAGCGGGTGATGCTGCCAACTTACTGATTTAGTGTATGATGGTGTTTTTGAGGTGCTCCAGTGGCTTCTGTTTCTATCAGCTGTCCCTCCTGTTCAGCTACTGACGGGGTGGTGCGTAACGGCA
>NZ_JAENDM010000176.1:0-1412 GCF_019375075.1 Escherichia sp. XD33 | reverse complement strand
CTCAGCATTTTATTATGGTGATCCCCTGGGCGAAATGCGCCTGGTAAGCAGAGTTTTTGAAATGTAAGGCCTTTGAATAAGACAAAAGGCTGCCTCATCGCTAACTTTGCAACAGTGCCACATCCGTTACCTTTTCTCCGCCGGGCTAAGCGGCATGCTGCTGATCACAGCTGCGCTGCTGTTTCGCATGCTGGGCGTGTGGATGAGTACGCTGGGTACAGACCTATCCCGGAAGGAGCGCCTGTTCTGCATGATTGCCTATCTGCCCAAGGCAACGGTGCAGGCTGCAATCGGCGCTATTCCGCTGGCGATGGGGCTTGGCAGTGGGGAAACCATACTTGCGGTGGCGGTTCTTGCCATTATACTTACAGCGCCGCTGGGGGCGTTGGGCATCGAGCTGAGCTATAAAAGGCTGCTTCAAAAACAGCAGTCGTAGTGTGCTTGTTCGATAGAACAAAAGAGGAACGAAAAATATTTTTCGTTCCTCTTTTTTAGATGATTTGCCTTCTGATTGGCTTATCCATTCTTTTTTATCAAGTATATAAGTTCTGTTCCGATGGTCTTTTTATCCTCAATCTCAAACTCGGCGGGCAAGCCGCCCTCGAACCATGCGGCGTAGTTCGCCTCCATGCCTTTTCCACGCCCGCCTAAACTACGCGTGGGAAAGCTGACAGCCATGCGCGGGGTATTGAGGGATTGTAAAAGTGCCATGGCAGAACCGGCCTGCTCCCGCTCCAGCAGGGGCAAAAGCTTAAAAATCAGCGCCAGGTCGCCGGCTTCGGCGGGCGGCGCACACAGCACATCCTGCAGGGCAAAGGTAAAATCCCAATCTTTTTCCCTAGCAAAGGGGGTGATGACATCCCCCAATCCCTGGTGGATATCACAGCCCCACACGGATGCAATGCCGCGCTCGTATAGCGCCAAGGGGTTAAGACCGCAGGCGATATCCAGCACGCGGCGGGGAGTTTCGGCTGAAAAGATAAAATCGTACAGGGTATCCAGCTCGGCCAGTCGCTCCTTGGTGGAGGCATGCAGCGACAATGCCTTTTTTACATCGCCCGCAGAAAGCGCGGCGGCAGCAGCCTTGAGCGATTCCGGGGTGACATATGCCCCGCAAATTCCATGCAGCCGGGTGCGTGCAGCCTCTACGGTCTGTTTGGGGGATTTATGCCGCCCCCATTCCTCAGTCAGGATGCGCCGCACGGTATCCGGGCAAAGGGCGCGGTATTTTTTTGAGGCCAGGATGGAGGTGAGGGCATCGTTGATGTTCATCGGTGTCTCCTAAATCGTTTTCGGGGTCTGACGCTCAGTGGAACGAAAACTCACGTTAAGGGATTTTGGTCATGAGATTATCAAAAAGGATCTTCACCTAGATCCTTTTAAATTAAAAATGAAGTTTTAAATCAATCTAA
>NZ_JAENDM010000175.1:0-1426 GCF_019375075.1 Escherichia sp. XD33 | reverse complement strand
TGCCGTTACGCACCACCCCGTCAGTAGCTGAACAGGAGGGACAGCTGATAGAAACAGAAGCCACTGGAGCACCTCAAAAACACCATCATACACTAAATCAGTAAGTTGGCAGCATCACCTATTAATTTCTATAATAAATACACCACCCGCAACTTCATAAGGTAACTTTGCTCCCTCAACAACCCAACTATCTGGTAGTTCCGTAATTAAATATGGTTTTTCTTCTTCTGCAATCCGTTCGCCATAGCGATACCTAACATATATTTCAGCTAATTGTATCGCCATTGTTTCAGTTTTTACCGTATTTTTAACAGAGTATTTATCTAAATGTAATTTTTCCACATACCTCATAAAAATAATGTTTTCATCAGAACCGTAAACAGCTGTCTCATTACAGGCAAATAGTATAAAAAATGAAAGCATCGAAAATATTGAACTATATTTCATTGAATCTCCTTATAGGCCCCACTAATAAAAGCACTAAAATTAATCATGATACGGTATGCATACTGAACTCAATCCCGGGACACTATTTCTGATAAAAATATATTCTCCTTTATTATTAAGCGCCTCAAATCGTCCATCAGGTGTTGCGAGATAAAATGCTTCAAGATTATTATCTTTACTTCTTACAAGATTTTTATCGCTACTTGAAAAAAATTCATCAACATAATCGCCATGACTATCTGCACCGTGAGTATGATAAGCAGCAACTCTATCTGTACCTGTGGGACATTTTCTTTTCAGAGGATATGACTCCTTTCTTAAATTATCAGTTTCTGCCTTAGATGCAAAATATTTTCCATTAGTATCTTTACAGACAATACCAGAGTATTCCATATCATTACATAGAGATCTATTCTGCGTTTCTTTCAAAGCATCTAACGCAGCATCTGCAGTACTATCAAATTTACTTGGTCCTATTATACGTGAAAGAACACCACAAACTCCCCCCGTACATGCTCCAGATCTGGCATCATCCCAAGTCTGCAATAATCCCATAGGGTCAATTTGTTGTAGTGGATTTAAAGGATACTGATATAAATTCCATCCCCCTTTCAACCCCATCGGGTCCTGAGTAATATACCGCCCCTGCAACGGATCGTAGTACCGGTGACGGTTATAGTACAGCCCTGATTCCTCATCATGCTGCTGCCCTGGCAGACGGTACGGCTGATACACATGATGCGGGTTCTCCTCATTAAGCTGGTTGCCCCATTCATCATATTCCGCGCTCCACGCCGTATTGCCGTCTTCGCTGATAAGCGCCAGCGGCAGTCCCCGGTGGTCGCAGTGATAAAGATGAGCTTTTCGCGCCGGTGTGTATTCCGGCTCCACCTGTCTGGCCAGTTGCTCCACCGTCAGCCCGCACTGCGCAAGCCACGCCCGGCTTTCACTGCTCACGCGGTCTGCCCGGATTTCTTCC
>NZ_JAENDM010000174.1:0-1462 GCF_019375075.1 Escherichia sp. XD33 | reverse complement strand
AGCGTTTTATAAATTGTCTCAGGTGATATTCGCAGCGTTTTTTGACGTGGTTTTGTTCGCCTTAACCATCCTGATATTTGCTCTGGAGACCATTTCATCTCCAGCTTTTCCAGAACAAGGTAAGCGTAAACCGACCGCCGTATGTAGCCATTAGACAAGAATTGGTAACTTAGACGCCCATCTGACACAGACGGACATCTAAGTATGGAATTACAGGACTGGCGAAAAGAACCTCTAAAAAGTATTCGAATGAATTCAAACTTCGTATGATTGACTGGCATCACAACCCGGTGCTTGTGTGGCCCAGATTGCTCGAGAAAATGGCGTCAATGATAATGTTATTTTCAAATGGCTCAGACTTTGGCAAAACGAAGGGCGTATATCGCGGCGTCTTCCGGTAACAACCTCTTCTGACACTGGCGTTGAATTATTACCTGTGGAGATAACGCCGGATGAGCCGCAAGAACCGGTGGCTGCTCTTACTCCGTCTTTATCCACCCAGACTACTGTCAGTGCCAGCTCCTGCAAGGTGGAGTTCCGTCACGGTAACATGACGCTGGAAAATCCTTCACCAGATCTGCTCACAGTGTTGCTCCGTGAACTGAGCGGGAGGGGACAATGATCTCACTCCCGTCAGGTACCCGCATCTGGCTGGGTGCCGGCATTACCGATATGCGTAAATCCTTCAACGGATACGACATATGCTGAAGGAGGAGCAGTAATGGATTAAGTGATAACAAATGCCCAGAAATAGAGGTTTAAATCCTGCTTAGTTAGTACATAAATACTATTTTGATGAAAATTATTATATGTCACCTCGGATTTTAATCAGGCGCCCAGATTAAATCAAGTATTGAGCGCCTGATTATGTTTATTCATTAATATCTGTCATTGATTGTCTTATTATCAGTTACCCCCGTCTTAATCAGAGTTTTCATTTATTTTTAATGCATAATCAGATGCCGCCTCATCATTATCCTCAGTATTATCATAGCCGAAAACTTCTCCCGGGCACGGGCGTTCACGATAATAGTCATCGTTATAGTTTTCATCGTCAGATAATGATATGTCGTATTCTGAATATGATTCACCACAATTATACATAAAATCATCTCCTTTGGGATTGTTACAATAATTAGTGAGTTTATTCGAAAAAATAATGAGCGCCAGACCAATCCACCCGACTTTTGATTATAATCATGAAGATACCTGTCTCAGTACAAATAGAATCAAACTCAATACAGCATGATTCACCTTTATATTCTCTCAGGGAAACCAAATACCACTATTCAACTATTAAGAATAAAATTCTGGAGGTGCGATTATCTGAAGATACCTGCATCCTAAATAATTTCAGACAGATATTATCTCCGTGAATCCCCCGCCACCTTTCCGGTGCGCGGGGTTTTGTCTTTTTTCACCGGGAATACATGTATGAATCCGTCTGATGCCATTGAGGCAA
>NZ_JAENDM010000173.1:0-1475 GCF_019375075.1 Escherichia sp. XD33 | reverse complement strand
AAATCAGCCACGAAGAGACGATTTTGGGCTGAAAATTGGAAAATTGAGCCACAGGACGTCGATAAAGGACGGTTTGGGGCGTCATATCGGGAGCTGCGGACCACTTAATCGCAACTTCCCTAACTCTTTGGGCAGAAAATCCAGCAGAATAACATCGTCCATGCCTTCATAATGAATGCGTTCCAGTTCGCTGGCATTGCCAGAAACCAGCCACGGTGCATAGCCTTCTACCGGAACATAGCGGCGCTTATATAAAAAGATTTGGCTGTCTTCGGCCTGGGCGTTAACAAACGTCATTAAGGAGCCTGGCGGGCAATAAAGATAGCCACCTTCGCTTAAGGCAAATGTTTTGCCTTCGGCTTTGGCAGTGATATTTCCAGAGATCACATACAGGAACGTTTCAATGCCTTCGCCACCGAAGCCCTGTTGGTTGCCACCGTTTTGATGCAGTGTGACCAGATAATCAACAAAAGAGGCACCCAGCTTTGGCGTGGAGAGGATTGTCGCGTCACAATTTTCAAAGCCCGGAATAATATTTTTTACCAGACCATCCGGGGTTAACAGTGCGAAATTACCGTGTTTAACAATCGCACGGTTAGCCAGTAAATCTTCGCGGTAACCGGTGACGTTATTTAAATATCCCATTTATGACTCCTTATTTCTGCCAGGCAAGTTGATAAAGCATGAGTGCCAACGTTTTGACCCCTTCGGCAAGGTCGGTAATATTGGTGCGTTCCGCCGGGTTATGGCTGATCCCGTTGATGCTGGGGATAAAAATCATGCAGGTTGGTACGCGAGGCGCGAAAATTTGCGCGTCGTGCCCGGCACCACTGTGCATCACCCGGTAATTCAGTTTTTCTCTTTCACACAATTCTGTCAGGGTGGCGACCAGCTCCTTATTCATCGGCACGGGTTCTTCGTCCATCCATAAATCGATATCAATACCAATGTCCATTTCATCGCAAATCGCCCGCATGTCGTTTTCTAACTGTTGGGTGAAATCGCGCAGCACGGCAGCGTCGGTATGACGACAATCAATGGTGAACGTGGTTTTACCCGGCACCACATTTACCGTATTCGGGCGCGGCTCTACTTTGCCAAAGGTCAGAACCAGCGGATCGCCCATCCTTTTCGCTTTTTCGACCGACTGATGGCAAATGCGACTGAAAGCGTAAACTGTATCACGACGATAACCCATCGGCGTGGTGCCTGCATGGTTTGATTCGCCGTTCAGCGTTACCGTATAACGACGCTGCCCGACAATTGCATTCACCACGCCAATTGATTGCCCATTACTTTCCAGCACACAGCCCTGTTCAATATGCAGTTCAACAAAGGCTTTAATATCCTGACGGCTTTGTTGAATAAATAAGATTTCGTGCGAACGACCCTGTAGCTGGCTGGATTTTCAGGCAATACGCACGCTTTCTGGCATCCCAGCCTTTGTCATCCTGTTCAACGCACGCACCATGGCC
>NZ_JAENDM010000172.1:0-1529 GCF_019375075.1 Escherichia sp. XD33 | reverse complement strand
TAACGCCTGAGCTCAGCCGACCGAAACCGCGTAGCGGTTTTGGGTCGGCTGCAGCGATTTGTTGGGCGATAGCTTGCCACATTCTCTCAACGATTGGGATTTGATGTACTTTCCGCACTTTGTAGCGCGACCACATCATGCTCCCCCTGGCCGCGAGAGCCCTTCACTCGGGAAACACAAGACAGACCGAGCACGACTGTTGCAAGGGTCAAACAGTACACGACAACCGGCCAAGCCGTGTTGCGCGGCAACAGCGAAATGATCAACGTTCCGATGCTTCCTAGCAGTACACCGCCCAAGCAGAAGTAGACTGCCGTGACCGTTCCAGCAACATGGTCGAATCCTCGAAGAGCGCCATTGGGCGCCACAGATACCGCTGTGGCGACACCAATACCCACTAGCCACATTGGAGCAATAAAGCCTAACACGGACTGCAAAGCCCATATTTCGGTGATGGCAAGCAATACTGCTCCAGCTATCAGGCATCCCATTCCCATTCGCAAGACACTTGGGCTGCCCCACTTGGGTATCACACGCCCCATAAAACGAGCCGTAAACACCATGGCAATTGCCACTGTGGCGAACAGCAGGCTGAAGCCAAGCTGAGACACACCTTGCCTGCCCATCATTAGTCCGGGCGCAATGGAGAAAAAGACGAAGAAGCTACCCATTCCAGCGGCGTAACACAACGTGTACAACCAGAAGTTCAGGCACTTAACGGGGAGTAGCAGCTGCGACCATTGCAAGCCCGCAACTCGTTGCACCCGGGTTTCAGGCCAGAATCGCCACGCTGCTGCAGATGCAGCGATCATGCCCAAACCTAGAAACGCAAAGATAGCCCGCCACCCAAGCCACATGTCGACGAGCGCTCCGAGCAATGGGCCTACCGCCGGGACCATGGCCAGCATGGATCCGAGTATGCCGTAAATGACATTACTTTCCTCGCGACCTGCGTAAATGTCACGTACTGTTGCAAATGTGGAAACAAGGCACGCCGAGGCACCACAAGCCTGAAGAATCCGAAGCCCCAGAAAGACTTCAGCCGATGACGTAAGAGCGAGGCCCATTGACGCCACAACGTAGGCGAGGCCACCTCCCAGTAGAACGGGGCGGCGCCCCAGTCGGTCCGATAGCGGTCCAAACAAGAGCTGACCGGCACCAATCATGACCAAGTACGTTGTCAGCGTAAGCTGAATTGTGCTCGCTGTCGTACCAAGCGCGTTTGGCATAAACGGCACTGCTGGCAAGTACATGTCCATGCCGAGTGATGCCAATAAATCGAACGGTGATAACAACAACACCGTGGCGGCAAGGGAGTACCGCCAACTAAAGTTTTTTGAGCTCACGAAACCATCTCCTTGAACAAAGGATTTGGCGGCGCTCCCGTAGAGCAAAAGGATTCATGAGAACGCCGCAACAACCGAAAAATGAAGGTTGCTGCGGCTTACTTGTCTGCGTTCTTGGAAGTGCTCATCTGCTGACTATCTCATGATTGAATTTGAATCGTAACAACTTTCAAGCAACTCTGC
>NZ_JAENDM010000171.1:0-1534 GCF_019375075.1 Escherichia sp. XD33 | reverse complement strand
ATTGTCCGGAAGTTCCCTTCAGCCAGGCGCGGCAGTGATGCCGCAACCGGCTTTGCTTCTGAGGACTGCTCCAGTTTTTTGGCCTTCTCATTGGCCTGCTCCATCGTCATACAGGTATCGGATGTGGTGGCGTTACACTCAAATTCCGTACTGGTTCCGGCACAGCCGGAAAGTAATAAGGTCCCCAGCAGAGGAATAAATAAAGAAATCTGTTTCACTGTCCCTCACCTTTCTCATCGCAGTTCACAAAATCATTCTTCAAATCCCTGACCGTACAGGTTTTTACAATGTCAGGATTTTCAAAAACCGTATTCCGTGATGATTTATAAACATATGCCACAATGCGTTTCCCACCCGCATCAGGCTCTGGTGCACTGACTTCACATAACGGAGGTGTTATTCCGGACTCATACAGCACCGGATAATTTATTTTTTTGACGCTGCCATCAGAAACCAGCTTATTCATCGAAGGGTTCCTTATATTTCTGAATTCTTCATCACACCGACAGCAGTCATATTAAAATTGTCCGGCAATGACTCAGAACCGAATTTCTCCGGTGCAGGAAGTACGATTCTTGTGGCGCAGTTACTGAGAACAGCATGCATAAAATCATCTGACACGGTTTTACCCGGCACAGAGAGGGCTGTAATAACATTAATATTACGCATGTTCATTTTTATCTCCGTTGTTTCTGTTTGTTCTGTCATCAGGAAGATAAACAGGGCATTTCCTGATTTTTCCCGGCAGGGAAGCGTCTTCCGTATAAACGTCCTTCAGATATTCATCTGCGGTTACCACCCGGATACATTTCATTTTTCCGGGCAGCACCGGATATTTCCCGGTGATCGCTGCCAGCGAGACATACATCAGTGCCAGTGTTGCCCATAATGCGGTGACCAGTTGCATCAGTGACCGGTCAGTCTCCCTGACATAATCTGCAGCATCAGCCGCGCGGTAATGGCAGATATCCTGTATTTCTGATCTGCCTGAAGAATCAGAGGAAGAAAACCAGCATTCACTGACCGGGAACTGTCCGGCAGGTGCTGTTTGTCTTACGAAGTTAATCTCCTTAACCAGTAATTTCCCCGGCGTGGTGTTGTCCTTCCATAAAACAAACAGAGCCATCAGGGCCATTGTGGCCAGTGGCAGAATGACGATGTACTTCAGACACCAGAACAGTCCTCGCAGAACCCGGGCGACAACATACCGGGCGGCATGGCACGCCTGACGGGACGACATATTATTTGCCATCGTTGCCCCCTCCCTGGCTGCCGGACATAAACTGCTGCGGATTCAGGTTGCCCAGCTGCTTCAGCATCTGGTCAGTATTAAAGCCGTTAAGATGACTTTCAGCCGATGGCGGAACAGGAACCGGACTTTCCTGATTCTCTTCTTCCGCTCTGCTCTGCGTGCGTTCCAGCGCCATCTCTTCCACGGTTTTCAGCTGGAAGCCGTCCTGGAACACCACGGTCACTTCGTTGCCCGCACCAATCGGTATCACCGGGTGATACTGTTCGGCACGTTTGATGTAGT
>NZ_JAENDM010000170.1:0-1538 GCF_019375075.1 Escherichia sp. XD33 | reverse complement strand
CCACCTGCTATAATGATTACATTAACTATATTAAGTATAAACTTTGTAGGGGAAGGGCTTAAAGATGCTTTTAATCCTAGAGGTAGACGTTAAATAATAAACAGGCTGGGACATAAATCCCTAAAAAACAGCAGTAAGATAATTTTCAATTAGAAAATATCTTACTGCTGTTCTCTATTTATACAATACTTCGTATTGAATGGCTTCGCTTTCCTAGGGTGCCGTCTCAGCCTCGGTCTTCGACTGGCACTGCTCCCTCAGGAGTCTCGCCATTAATACTACGTATTAACATGTAATTTTACTTTGAAATACTTTAAAAAAATAAGACACTTTCGTATAATTTAATAAATACCACTAAACTAAATTAACGAGGTGCCTTATGTATAAAAATTATAACATGACCCAACTTACACTACCAATAGAAACTTCTGTTAGAATTCCTCAAAATGATATTTCGCGATATGTTAATGAAATTGTTGAAACGATACCTGATAGCGAATTCGATGAATTCAGACATCATCGTGGCGCAACATCCTATCATCCAAAAATGATGTTAAAAATCATCTTATATGCATATACTCAATCTGTATTTTCTGGTCGTAGAATAGAGAAATTACTTCATGACAGTATTCGAATGATGTGGTTAGCTCAAGATCAAACACCTTCTTATAAAACTATTAATCGTTTTAGAGTGAATCCTAATACTGATGCGTTAATTGAATCTTTATTTATTCAGTTCCATAGTCAATGTTTAAAGCAAAATCTTATTGATGATAATTCAATTTTTATTGATGGTACAAAAGTAGAAGCTAGTGCCAATAGATATACATTTGTGTGGAAGAAAAGTATTCAAAATCACGAATCGAAATTGAACAAAAATTCAAAAGCATTATATCGTGACTTAGTTGAAGAAAAAATAATACCAGAGATAAAAGAAGATGGAGATAGCGATTTAACAATAGAAGAAATAGATTTAATTGGTAGTCATTTAGATAAAGAAATCGAAGATTTAAATCATTCTATTGAGAACGAAGATTGTACTCAAATTAGAAAACAGACCCGTAAAAAAAGAACTGAGATTAAGAAGTTCAAAAAGAAATTTGATGATTATTCCGAAAGAAAAAGTAAATATGAAGAACAAAAATCGATTCTTAAAGATAGAAATAGCTTTTCTAAAACTGATCATGATGCAACTTTTATGAGAATGAAGGAAGACCATATGAAAAATGGCCAACTTAAGCCAGGATACAATTTACAAATAGCGACAAATTCTCAATTTGTTTTATCCTATGACCTATTTCAAAACCCGACAGATACTAGAACTTTAATTCCATTTTTAACAATGATTCAAAATACCTTCGGTTATTTACCGGAGTATATTGTAGCTGATGCAGGTTATGGTAGTGAGCAAAACTATATGGCTATTATAGATGATTTTAATAAAACGCCACTTATTACGTATGGCATGTTTATTAAAGATAAAACTAGAAAGTTTAAAAGTGACATTTTTAACACTCAAAATTGGAAATATGACGAAC
>NZ_JAENDM010000169.1:0-1584 GCF_019375075.1 Escherichia sp. XD33 | reverse complement strand
TCTACCAACTGAGCTAATGGCTCTAATGGCTGGGCTAGCTGGATTCGAACCAACGAGTGACGGAGTCAAAGTCCGTTGCCTTACCGCTTGGCTATAGCCCAATATATAGATGGTGGAGGGGGGCAGATTCGAACTGCCGAACCCGAAGGAGCGGATTTACAGTCCGCCGCGTTTAGCCACTTCGCTACCCCTCCATAAATGGTGCCGGCCAGAGGACTTGAACCCCCAACCTACTGATTACAAGTCAGTTGCTCTACCAATTGAGCTAGGCCGGCTATATGTAAGAATAAATGGTGGAGAATGACGGGTTCGAACCGCCGACCCTCTGCTTGTAAGGCAGATGCTCTCCCAGCTGAGCTAATTCTCCGATTTGTCATTTGCCTGGCAACGTTCTACTCTAGCGGAACGTAAGTTCGACTACCATCGACGCTAAGGAGCTTAACTTCTGTGTTCGGCATGGGAACAGGTGTGACCTCCTTGCTATAGTCACCAGACATATGAATGTAGATTATACATTCAAAACTAGATAGTAAGTAAAAGTGATTTTGCTTCGCA
The DNA here is from genome assembly GCF_019375075.1 of Escherichia sp. XD33. Lineage (NCBI taxonomy): Bacteria > Pseudomonadati > Pseudomonadota > Gammaproteobacteria > Enterobacterales > Enterobacteriaceae > Escherichia > Escherichia sp. XD33. The sequence continues at coordinate 1,029 of NZ_JAENDM010000169.1, read as the reverse complement.
AAACATTTATTTTGATTAAGTCTTCGATCGATTAGTATTCGTCAGCTCCACATGTCACCATGCTTCCACCTCGAACCTATTAACCTCATCATCTTTGAGGGATCTTATAACCGAAGTTGGGAAATCTCATCTTGAGGGGGGCTTCATGCTTAGATGCTTTCAGCACTTATCCCGTCCACACATAGCTACCCAGCTATGCCGTTGGCACGACAACTGGTACACCAGAGGTATGTCCATCCCGGTCCTCTCGTACTAAGGACAGCTCCTCTCAAATTTCCTACGCCCACGACGGATAGGGACCGAACTGTCTCACGACGTTCTGAACCCAGCTCGCGTACCGCTTTAATGGGCGAACAGCCCAACCCTTGGGACCGACTACAGCCCCAGGATGCGATGAGCCGACATCGAGGTGCCAAACCTCCCCGTCGATGTGAACTCTTGGGGGAGATAAGCCTGTTATCCCCGGGGTAGCTTTTATCCGTTGAGCGATGGCCCTTCCATGCGGAACCACCGGATCACTAAGTCCGTCTTTCGACCCTGCTCGACTTGTAGGTCTCGCAGTCAAGCTCCCTTATGCCTTTACACTCTATGAATGATTTCCAACCATTCTGAGGGAACCTTTGAGCGCCTCCGTTACCTTTTAGGAGGCGACCGCCCCAGTCAAACTGCCCGCCTGACACTGTCTCCCACCACGATAAGTGGTGCGGGTTAGAAAGCCAACACAGCTAGGGTAGTATCCCACCAGCGCCTCCACGTAAGCTAGCGCTCACGTTTCAAAGGCTCCTACCTATCCTGTACAAGCTGTGCCGAATTTCAATATCAGGCTACAGTAAAGCTCCACGGGGTCTTTCCGTCCTGTCGCGGGTAACCTGCATCTTCACAGGTACTATGATTTCACCGAGTCTCTCGTTGAGACAGTGCCCAAATCGTTACGCCTTTCGTGCGGGTCGGAACTTACCCGACAAGGAATTTCGCTACCTTAGGACCGTTATAGTTACGGCCGCCGTTTACTGGGGCTTCGATTCGTAG
>NZ_JAENDM010000168.1:0-1646 GCF_019375075.1 Escherichia sp. XD33 | reverse complement strand
AGCGTTTTATAAATTGTCTCAGGTGATATTCGCAGCGTTTTTTGACGTGGTTTTGTTCGCCTTAACCATCCTGATATTTGCTCTGGAGACCATTTCATCTCCAGCTTTTCCAGAACAAGCTTTCGCAATGGTAAATTTTGATCCAGTAAGCACGGTTTTGGCCTTTTCGCCATTCTGTTGGCTCGGTTATTAGCATCAACAGCTTTGTAATAGCGTCTGCCCCGATTACGCTGAACTTCACGTGAGATCGTCGAAGGACTGCGATTCAGCGCAGTAGCTATCGCACGAATGCTCATTTTGGCTGACAAACCAGCTCGTATCTCCTCGCGCTCAGACAGTGTCAGGTGAGCTACAGCCCGCTTACGCTCATGGGGTTTTATGCCGCCAGTATCCCTTAACATAGTGAAGATCGTTCCGGGTTTTGAACCCAGGATATTCGCTATTTCACTGAAGCCTGTTCCGTTCTTCCATAGTTCAAAAACAGAGGCTTTTTCCTCTGCTGTAAATGTTCGTCTCATTCAAAAAACCTCCGCAACCCCATGTTTTCACATAACTGTTGCGTTGACCAATTGAATCTACAACCGCGCTCTTAATGTCCGACTCGCTGAACGGTTCACGATAGCCGCCAGACTAAGTGACAGCCACACGGTTGTCAGCCTGTGTTCTGCTCTGGAAATACACCGCAGCAGTTACCGGTACTGGCGAAAACGACGCGATACGGTTAATCCGGCACGAGTCAGGTTGTGCAGCGAAATACGCCGGGCGTGGAACCAAAGTCGGGGCTCTGCGGGCGCGCGCACTCTGGCTGAAATGCTGACTCAAAACGGCGTCCCGATGAGCCGTTACCGTGCCGGACGTCTGATGAAATATCTGAACCTGAGCAGTTGTCAGCCCGGAAAACATCAGTATAAAAATGCCCGTCAGGAGCATACCAGCCTGCCGAATCTGCTTGAGCGTCAGTTCGCAGTACCGGAGCCAGACCGGGTATGGTGTGGAGATATTACGTATCTCTGGGCAGGAAATCGCTGGTGCTATCTGGCGGTTGTTATGGATCTTTTTGCCCGCAGGGTTATCGGCTGGAGTCTGTCAGCGCATGCCGATACCGCACTGATAAGCAGTGCCCTGCGGATGGCCTATGAGACGCGTGGCCAACCCCGGGATGTCGTGTTCCATAGCGACCAGGGAAGCCAGTATACAGGCCTTAAATATCAACAACTTCTCTGGCGTTGCAGAATAAATCAAAGCGTCAGTCGGCGGGGAAACTGCTGGGATAACAGCCCCATGGAACGCTTCTTCCGCAGTCTGAAAACAGAATGGGTGCCAACGAATGGTTACGCAGGCAAGGACGAGGCCCGGCAGCAAATTAATGATTACATATTGAACTACTACAACAGCGTCAGACCTCACCATTATAACGGTGGGCTGACGCCGGAAGAGTCAGAGAACAGATACCATTTTTACTGTAAAACCGTGGCCAATATTACTTGACCACTACATTATTGCCCGGCAACAGCACCGGGACAGGCATATCGTCAGCATGGAGTTTGCCGTCGGTCAGGACATAGTGCTGAAGGGCTTCATCCAGCGGTGCCAGCAGACGACAACACGCATCCACCCAGCCCGACAGTACAGAACGACTCAACACT
>NZ_JAENDM010000167.1:0-1653 GCF_019375075.1 Escherichia sp. XD33 | reverse complement strand
ATATTTACCGATAAGGCATCCGGCAGTTCAACAGACCGGGAAGGGCTGGATTTGCTGAGGATGAAGGTGGAGGAAGGTGATGTCATTCTGGTTAAGAAGCTCGACCGTCTTGGCCGCGACACTGCCGATATGATCCAACTGATAAAGGAATTTGACGCTCAGGGCGTGGCAGTCCGGTTCATTGATGACGGGATCAGTACCGACGGTGATATGGGGCAAATGGTGGTCACCATCCTGTCGGCTGTGGCACAGGCTGAACGCCGGAGGATCCTAGAACGCACGAATGAGGGCCGACAGGAAGCAAAGCTGAAAGGAATCAAATTTGGCCGCAGGCGTACCGTGGACAGGAACGTCGTGCTGACGCTTCATCAGAAGGGCACTGGTGCAACGGAAATTGCTCATCAGCTCAGTATTGCCCGCTCCACGGTTTATAAAATTCTTGAAGACGAAAGGGCCTCGTGATACGCCTATTTTTATAGGTTAATGTCATGATAATAATGGTTTCTTAGACGTCAGGTGGCACTTTTCGGGGAAATGTGCGCGGAACCCCTATTTGTTTATTTTTCTAAATACATTCAAATATGTATCCGCTCATGAGACAATAACCCTGGTAAATGCTTCAATAATATTGAAAAAGGAAGAGTATGAGTATTCAACATTTTCGTGTCGCCCTTATTCCCTTTTTTGCGGCATTTTGCCTTCCTGTTTTTGCTCACCCAGAAACGCTGGTGAAAGTAAAAGATGCTGAAGATCAGTTGGGTGCACGAGTGGGTTACATCGAACTGGATCTCAACAGCGGTAAGATCCTTGAGAGTTTTCGCCCCGAAGAACGTTTTCCAATGATGAGCACTTTTAAAGTTCTGCTATGTGGTGCGGTATTATCCCGTGTTGACGCCGGGCAAGAGCAACTCGGTCGCCGCATACACTATTCTCAGAATGACTTGGTTGAGTACTCACCAGTCACAGAAAAGCATCTTACGGATGGCATGACAGTAAGAGAATTATGCAGTGCTGCCATAACCATGAGTGATAACACTGCTGCCAACTTACTTCTGACAACGATCGGAGGACCGAAGGAGCTAACCGCTTTTTTGCACAACATGGGGGATCATGTAACTCGCCTTGATCGTTGGGAACCGGAGCTGAATGAAGCCATACCAAACGACGAGCGTGACACCACGATGCCTGCAGCAATGGCAACAACGTTGCGCAAACTATTAACTGGCGAACTACTTACTCTAGCTTCCCGGCAACAATTAATAGACTGGATGGAGGCGGATAAAGTTGCAGGACCACTTCTGCGCTCGGCCCTTCCGGCTGGCTGGTTTATTGCTGATAAATCTGGAGCCGGTGAGCGTGGGTCTCGCGGTATCATTGCAGCACTGGGGCCAGATGGTAAGCCCTCCCGTATCGTAGTTATCTACACGACGGGGAGTCAGGCAACTATGGATGAACGAAATAGACAGATCGCTGAGATAGGTGCCTCACTGATTAAGCATTGGTAACTGTCAGACCAAGTTTACTCATATATACTTTAGATTGATTTAAAACTTCATTTTTAATTTAAAAGGATCTAGGTGAAGATCCTTTTTGATAATCTCATGACCAAAATCCCTTAACGTGAGTTTTCGTTCCACTGAGCGTCAGACCCCG
>NZ_JAENDM010000166.1:0-1667 GCF_019375075.1 Escherichia sp. XD33 | reverse complement strand
TGCTGAATGAAGAGAACCCGCATCAGCTGCAGCAGCTTATCCGGCTGCCGGGGCAGCAGTATGATGAGGAGTCCGGCCTGTATTACAACCGCCACCGCTATTATGACCCGCTGCAGGGGCGGTATATCACTCAGGATCCGATTGGGCTGAAGGGGGGATGGAATTTTTATCAGTATCCGTTGAATCCGATCTCAAATATAGATCCATTAGGATTAGAAACACTAAAATGCATTAAGCCACTGCATTCAATGGGCGGAACTGGTGAAAGAAGCGGTCCAGATATATGGGGGAATCCGTTCTATCATCAATATCTTTGTGTCCCAGATGGTAAAGGGGACTATACTTGTGGTGGCCAAGACCAACGGGGAGAATCAAAAGGAGATGGTCTATGGGGGCCAGGTAAAGCAAGTAATGATACAAAAGAAGCTGCTGGCCGTTGTGACCTCGTTGAAACCGATAATAGTTGTGTGGAGAACTGTTTAAAAGGGAAGTTTAAAGAGGTAAGGCCGCGTTATTCTGTATTGCCTGATATATTCACACCTATAAATTTAGGGCTATTTAAAAACTGCCAAGACTGGTCTAATGATTCTTTAGAAACATGTAAGATGAAGTGCTCCGGAAATAACATTGGACGTTTTATTAGATTTGTATTCACCGGAGTGATGTAATGAAATATATTATTTTTTTATTCAGAGCTATATGGCTGGCTTTATCGCTTTTAATACTATTCTTTTCCATGCATAGACTTTCACTATTAGACTCCACTCGTGATGTGAGCGAGTTAATTAGTCTCATGTCTTATGGAATGATGGTAATATGTTTTCCAACAGGCATAGTATTCTTTATTGCTCTAATATTTATAGGGACTGTATCAGACATTATTGGCGTAAGGATTGATAGTAAGTATATTATGGCGATAATAATATGGCTTTATTTTCTGTCAGGAGGGTATATTCAATGGTTTGTATTAAGTAAGCGCATTATAAACAAATAAATTAAGTTAATTGCTCTTATTATTATATGTAACCTGGGCATTGATATCCCGTATGCCACAGACCCGGCAGGTAACCGCCTGCCCGACCCGGAGCTGCACCCGGACAGCACCCTCAGCATGTGGCCGGATAACCGTATCGCCCGTGACGCGCACTATCTTTACCGGTATGACCGTTACGGCAGGCTGACGGAGAAAACCGACCTCATCCCGGAAGGGGGTATCCGTACGGATGATGAGCGCACCCACCGGTACCATTACGACAGTCAGCACCGGCTGGTGCACTACACGCGGACACAATATGCAGAGCCGCTGGTCGAAAGTCGCTATCTTTACGACCCGCTGGGCCGCAGGGTGGCAAAACGGGTATGGCGACGTGAACGGGACCTGACGGGCTGGATGTCGCTGTCACGGAAACCGCAAGTGACCTGGTACGGCTGGGACGGCGACCGGCTGACCACGATACAGAACGACAGGAGCCGCATCCAGACGATTTATCAGCCGGGGAGCTTCACACCACTCATCAGAGTTGAAACTGCCACCGGTGAACTGGCCAGAACGCAGCGCCGCAGCCTGGCGGATGCGCTTCAGCAGTCCGGCGGCGAAGACGGTGGCAGTGTGGTGTTCCCGCCGGTGCTGGTGCAGATGCTCGACCGGCTGGAAAGTGAAATCCTGG
>NZ_JAENDM010000165.1:0-1691 GCF_019375075.1 Escherichia sp. XD33 | reverse complement strand
GGCCGTGGTTCTGGGTTTTTGCGCAGCACACGCATTCGACCGATCCACGGAGCGGTGTCGTGCGTCGCCATCACATGTATGACCAGACCTTTCAGCGCGCCTTCAAACGTGCCGTAGAACAAGCAGGCATCACGAAGCCCGCCACACCGCACACCCTCCGCCACTCGTTCGCGACGGCCTTGCTCCGCAGCGGTTACGACATTCGAACCGTGCAGGATCTGCTCGGCCATTCCGACGTCTCTACGACGATGATTTACACGCATGTGCTGAAAGTTGGCGGTGCCGGAGTGCGCTCACCGCTTGATGCGCTGCCGCCCCTCACTAGTGAGAGGTAGGGCAGCGCAAGTCAATCCTGGCGGATTCACTACCCCTGCGCGAAGGCCATCGGTGCCGCATCGAACGGCCGGTTGCGGAAAGTCCTCCCTGCGTCCGCTGATGGCCGGCAGCAGCCCGTCGTTGCCTGATGGATCCAACCCCTCCGCTGCTATAGTGCAGTCGGCTTCTGACGTTCAGTGCAGCCGTCTTCTGAAAACGACAATGGAGGTGGTAGCCGAGGGTGTGGAAACACCCGACTGCCTTGCGTGGTTGCGGCAGGCGGGTTGCGACACGGTGCAGGGTTTCCTGTTCGCCAGGCCGATGCCGGCGGCGGCCTTCGTCGGCTTCGTCAACCAATGGAGGAACACCACCATGAACGCCAATGAACCGAGCACCAGTTGCTGCGTGTGCTGCAAGGAAATCCCGCTCGATGCCGCCTTCACGCCGGAAGGGGCCGAGTACGTGGAGCATTTCTGCGGGCTGGAGTGCTATCAGCGCTTCCAGGCGCGGGCCAGCACTGCGACCGAAACCAGCGTCAAACCGGACGCTTGTGATTCGCCGCCGTCAGGTTGAGGCATACCCTAACCTGATGTCAGATGCCATGTGTAAATTGCGTCAGGATAGGATTGAATTTTGAATTTATTGACATATCTCGTTGAAGGTCATAGAGTCTTCCCTGACATTTTGCAGGGAATTCCATGACTGGACAGCGCATTGGGTATATCAGGGTCAGCACCTTCGACCAGAACCCGGAACGGCAACTGGAAGGCGTCAAGGTTGATCGCGCTTTTAGCGACAAGGCATCCGGCAAGGATGTCAAGCGTCCGCAACTGGAAGCGCTGATAAGCTTCGCCCGCACCGGCGACACCGTGGTGGTGCATAGCATGGATCGCCTGGCGCGCAATCTCGATGATTTGCGCCGGATCGTGCAAACGCTGACACAACGCGGCGTGCATATCGAATTCGTCAAGGAACACCTCAGTTTTACTGGCGAAGACTCTCCGATGGCGAACCTGATGCTCTCGGTGATGGGCGCGTTCGCCGAGTTCGAGCGCGCCCTGATCCGCGAGCGTCAGCGCGAGGGTATTGCGCTCGCCAAGCAACGCGGGGCTTACCGTGGCAGGAAGAAATCCCTGTCGTCTGAGCGTATTGCCGAACTGCGCCAACGTGTCGAGGCTGGCGAGCAAAAGACCAAGCTTGCTCGTGAATTCGGAATCAGTCGCGAAACCCTGTATCAATACTTGAGAACGGATCAGTGGCACTGTTGCAAATAGTCGGTGGTGATAAACTTATCATCCCCTTTTGCTGATGGAGCTGCACATGAACCCATTCAAAGGCCGGCATTTTCAGCGTGACATCATTCTGTGGGCCGTACG
>NZ_JAENDM010000164.1:0-1700 GCF_019375075.1 Escherichia sp. XD33 | reverse complement strand
CGCTGTGCCAGTACCTCTGCCGTGACCGGCTCGCCATTTCCGGCTCCCGGCTGGACGCTGTTGTCCGGGATATCCCCCCACACGCGGCCACCGGTGATGGCACCGGGATTCCACGGACGGCCTTCACCGGCGATTCTTACCACCACACCACTGTCAGGATTATCACGGGCAATCCGGACACCATCCTGCATATTATCAGCCAGCAGGCTTTCTCCGTTACGGCTGCCCTGCAGGGCCACGAACTGCGCATCCCCGCTGCCTTTCACACGGCCTTCACCACTGAATCCCCGCAGCCCGTTTCCATCATCCGAGGTCAGCGGGTTCAGCCAGATACCGGCTGATTTGCCGTTACGGTCAAACGCCGGCAGTGCCACATACGGCTGTGGATATTTACGCCCCGGTGCAATAAACCGTGCAGGACTGTCTCCCCCGGCAAGCCCCGCCTGACGAAGAACGGCACGCCCTGCCGCCACGTCCCGCAGCTCCCGCGCCGTACTAAACAGCCGCTCTGCATTCATGACCTCCCGGTCCGGTTTCGGCTCCAGCACATCGTGGGCAGTTCCTTTCTGTACGGCATTGTTAATGGCATCCGTCCAGCCCTGACGGTTATCGGTGTACACCTGCACATGCTGCTTCATACGCGACAGGGCCACGTAGGCTGACTCAAAGCCGGCCATCAGTTTCCGGTTACCTTCCGTGCCTTCAAGCGCAATGGCAAAGGTTTCACTCGCACCCTGCGCACCGTGGGCGGTGATGGCATAGGCCAGGTCAATATGTTGCTCTGCCTGCTCCTGGGCGGGGCGAATCACCCGGGTCTGCTGTCCGTCCGACAGCGTGACACTGTCACCGGATACCGCTGTCACCGTCCAGACGCTGTTGGCCACATAACCACGCTCCCGGTCACTCTTCGTGAAGCGCATCCGGTCACCGGTCCCCACCCGGATTTTGTCCGGGGTGTACAGTGTGACACCTTCAGCCACCGCCTCCCGGGGCGAAATCAGCCGCGTGTTACCTTCCGCATCCTGCAGGGTTATCAGCCCGTCATCCCTGCTGATACCGGCAATCCGGTGATACACATTATCCACCAGGGCAAGTGCGTCCCGATGTGTCTCCCAGGTGGAAAGACGACGCAGTTCTCCGTCACGTATATTCGCTGTGTTCAGGACAGGCACCATGACCTGCTCTTTTCCCAGCTCACCGGCCTTTTCCCGTGCATCATGAATCATGCTGTTCAGCACGCGCCGGTCCTCATTCAGGTGCGTGACAATCAGCGTCTGCTCCCGTGCTTCCGGTGTCCTGCCGGTATAGTCGCGGACAATGGCTTCATACAGTGTCATGGGGACATCCGGGAAAGCCTCGCCTTTCAGCATCGCCTTCTGCTGCGCTTCTGCCAGTTTTGCTTCCTGGCTGTGACTGAACTCCGTCACGGAGTGCTCCGGTGCCCATGCGCCCTCCTGACGTGGCACCTGAGACGGTTTCACACTCTCAAGCCCGGACAGTGCCCTTTCCACATCCCGGTTAATCAGGCTGTATACCGCCTCCCGCAGTTCCGGCGTCTGACGCACAATCTCCTTCATGATGGCCACATCGGCAGCACTGCGCGTCTGCTGGAGACGGAAAGGCTGACCGGGCGCGATGGCCTGCAGCTGGTCCGTGTCACCGCTGGCCACGGCACGACCACCACCGGCCGCAATCAGGGC
>NZ_JAENDM010000163.1:0-1700 GCF_019375075.1 Escherichia sp. XD33 | reverse complement strand
CGCTGTGCCAGTACCTCTGCCGTGACCGGCTCGCCATTTCCGGCTCCCGGCTGGACGCTGTTGTCCGGGATATCCCCCCACACGCGGCCACCGGTGATGGCACCGGGATTCCACGGACGACCTTCACCGGCGATTCTCACCACCACACCGCTGTCGGGGTTATCACGGGCAATCCGGACACCATCCTGCATATTATCAGCCAGCAGGCTCTCGCCGTTACGGCTGCCCTGCAGGGCCACGAACTGCGCATCCCCGCTGCCTTTCACACGGCCTTCACCACTGAATCCCCGCAGCCCGTTTCCGTCATCCGTGGTCAGCGGGTTCAGCCAGATACCGGCAGACTTGCCGTTACGGTCAAACGCCGGCAGTGCCACATACGGCTGTGGATATTTACGTCCCGGAGCAATAAACCGTGCAGGACTGTCTCCCCCGGCAAGCCCCGCCTGACGAAGAACGGCACGCCCTGCCGCCACGTCCCGCAGCTCCCGCGCCGTACTGAACAGCCGCTCTGCATTCATGACCTCCCGGTCCGGTTTCGGTTCAAACACATCGTGGGCTGTTCCTTTCTGTACGGCATTGTTAATGGCATCCGTCCAGCCCTGACGGTTATCGGTGTACACCTGCACATGCTGCTTCATACGCGACAGGGCCACGTAGGCTGACTCAAAGCCAGCCATCAGTTTCCGGCTGCCTTCCGTACCTTCAAGCGCGATGGCAAAGGTTTCACTTGCCCCCTGCGCACCGTGAGCGGTGATGGCATAGGCCAGGTCAATATGTTGCTCTGCCCGCTCCTGGGCGGGGCGAATCACCCGGGTCTGCTGTCTGCCCGACAGCGTGACACTGTCACCGGAAACCGCTGTCACCGTCCAGACGCTGTTGGCCACATAACCACGCTCCCGGTCACTCTTCGTGAAGCGCATCCGGTCACCGGCCCCTACCCGGATGGTGTCCGGGGTGTACAGTGTGACGCCTTCAGCCACCGCCTCCCGGGGCGAAATCAGCCGCGTGTTACCTTCCGCATCCTGCAGGGTTATCAGCCCGTCATCCTTACTGATACCGGCAATCCGGTGATACACATTATCCACCAGGACAAGTGCGTCCCGATGTGTCTCCCAGGTGGAGAGACGACGCAGCTCTCCGTCGCGTATATTCGCTGTGTTCAGGACAGGCACCATGACCTGCTCTTTCCCCAGCTCACCGGCCTTTTCCCGTGCATCATGAATCATGCTGTTCAGTACGCGCCGGTCCTCATTCAGGTGCGTGACAATCAGCGTCTGCTCCCGTGCTTCCGGTGTTCTGCCGGTATAGTCGCGGACAATGGCTTCATACAGTGTCATGGGGACATCCGGGAAAGCCTCGCCTTTCAGCATCGCCTTCTGCTGCGCTTCTGCCAGTTTCGCTTCCTGGCTGTGACTGAACTCCGTCACAGAGTGCTCCGGTGCCCATGCGCCCTCCTGACGAGGCACCTGAGACGGTTTCACACTCTCAAGCCCGGACAATGCCCTTTCCACATCCCGGTTAATCAGGCTGTATACCGCCTCCCGCAGTTCCGGCGTCTGACGCACAATCTCTTTCATGATAGCCACATCGGCAGCACTGCGCGTCTGCTGGAGACGGAAAGGCTGACCGGGCGCGATGGCCTGCAGCTGGTCCGTGTCACCGCTGGCCACGGCACGACCACCACCGGCCGCAATCAGGGC
>NZ_JAENDM010000162.1:0-1724 GCF_019375075.1 Escherichia sp. XD33 | reverse complement strand
TTATCCGGTGCGCCGTAAAACCCCGTCCTTCAGGGCAGGGATATAAGGCGTGGTTTTCCACCTGACCAGGTGTTTGCTGTTGTTCAATGTATTGGCGGATGACGGATATTGGCGCACCTCCGCAGCTACTGGCAAAATAGCCAGGACTCCACAAAACGCCTTTGTAGTAATACCTGACTGCAATATCTGGTCGATCTCGTCGCAGTCACCTACCCGATACGCCTTTGAGGCTGTTTACCAGACTGGATATCGCCAGTTTGGGAGGATAGTTAATTAACAAATGGACGTGATCTGGTTCGCCATCCATTTCAACCAGTTCAGCTTCAAAATCAGCACATACATTTGAAAAGTAAGCGCGTAGTTTTTCTGTCGCGTCATGGTCAAAAATCTGACGTCGGTATCTGGTGACAAAGACCAGGTGAACATGCATCAGGAAAACACAATGCCTTCCCCGTCGGATATCGGTTTCTTTATTCATAGACCAAAGTATCATTTGGCCTGTGAAACGATTACAGGCATTTAAATTCCAGTTAAGACCAGGTGGTCAACAGGAGTGTGAAATGAGGCGCTTCGCAGGCGCATGTCGTTTCGTTTTCAATCGTGCTCTGGCACGTCAGAATGAGAATCATGAGGCCGGTAATAAATACATCCCTTACGGGAAAATGGCTTCCTGGCTGGTTGAGTGGAAAAATGCCACTGAAACGCAATGGCTTAAAGATTCTCCCTCACAGCCATTGCAACAGTCACTGAAAGACCTTGAGCGGGCTTACAAAAACTTCTTCCAGAAGCGGGCTGCTTTTCCCCGATTCAAAAAGCGGGGACAGAATGATGCATTCCGCTACCCGCAGGGCGTTAAGCTCGATCAGGAAAACAGCCGTATTTTTCTGCCGAAACTTGGCTGGATGCGCTACCGGAATAGCCGTCAGGTCACGGGAGTTGTGAAAAATGTCACGGTCAGCCAGTCCAGCGGTAAGTGGTACATCAGTATTCAGACAGAAAGTGAAGTATCCACTCCGGTTCACCCTTCAGCATCAATGGTCGGGCTGGATGCTGGCGTGGCTAAACTCGCCACGCTGTCAGATGGCACAGTCTTTGAGCCTGTAAACAGTTTGCAGAAAAACCAGAAGAAGCTGGCGAGACTTCAGCGGCAGTTAAGCCGCAAGGTCAAATTCAGCAACAACTGGCAGAAGCAGAAATGCAAAATACAGCGACTGCATTCCCGTATCGCAAATATCCGCAGGGACTACCTTCACAAAGTCACAACGACCGTCAGCAAAAACCACGCAATGATAGTCATTGAGGATTTGAAGGTCAGCAACATGTCAAAGTCAGCAGCGGGTACGGTCAGCCAGCCGGGGCGCAATGTCCGGGCAAAATCAGGTTTAAACCGTCCGATACTGGATCAGGGCTGGTATGAAATACGCCGCCAGCTTGAGTACAAGCAGCTCTGGAGTGGCGGTCAGGTGCTTGCTGTTCCGCCAGCGTATACAAGCCAGCGTTGCGCGTACTGTGGTCATACAGCGAAAGAGAACCGCCTGTCACAAAGTAAATTCAGATGCCAGGTATGTGGATATACAGCGAACGCCGATGTAAATAGCGCTCGCAACATTTTAGCGGCGGGACACGCCGTTCTTGCCTGTGGAGAGATGGTGCAGTCAGGCCGCCCGTTGAAGCAGGAACCCACCGAAATGATTCAGGCGACAGCCTGAACGTAGCAGGGATCC
>NZ_JAENDM010000161.1:0-1760 GCF_019375075.1 Escherichia sp. XD33 | reverse complement strand
CTCAGCATTTTATTATGGTGATCCCCTGGGCGAAATGCGCCTGGTAAGCAGAGTTTTTGAAATGTAAGGCCTTTGAATAAGACAAAAGGCTGCCTCATCGCTAACTTTGCAACAGTGCCGCCCCAGCAGCATCTCCAGCTGTGAACGCTGTTCGGCTGACGGTATCAGTGCCAGTTTGTTCCACAGGCGCAACGTCGCCTTTTCCCTTACCTCTGAAATCAACCGGGTCAGCGTAGTGGCTCCGGGGAGAATAATAGTCTATCCCGGCATTGCCAGTCGGGGATATTAAAAAGAGTATAGGTTTTTATTGCGATAAACTAGGTTTCACTTTGGTTCACCATGAAGATGGATTCGCAGTTCTAATGTGTAATGAGGTTCGGATTCATCTATGGGAGGCAAGTGATGAAGGCTGGCGCTCTCGTAGTAATGATTCACCGGTTTGTACAGGTGCGGAGTCGTTTATTGCTGGTACTGCTAGTTGCCGCATTGAAGTAGAGGGAATTGATGAATTATATCAACATATTAAGCCTTTGGGCATTTTGCACCCCAATACATCATTAAAAGATCAGTGGTGGGATGAACGAGACTTTGCAGTAATTGATCCCGACAACAATTTGATTAGCTTTTTTCAACAAATAAAAAGCTAAAATCTATTATTAATCTGTTCAGCAATCGGGCGCGATTGCTGAATAAAAGATACGAGAGACCTCTCTTGTATCTTTTTTATTTTGAGTGGTTTTGTCCGTTACACTAGAAAACCGAAAGACAATAAAAATTTTATTCTTGCTGAGTCTGGCTTTCGGTAAGCTAGACAAAACGGACAAAATAAAAATCTAAATATGCTTGAACAACTTGTAACTTAAATTCATAACTGTATTTTGCCATAAAAAATGACCTCCCATAAGTTAGATTTTTGGTCTAACTTATGGGGGTCAGTTCATTCTACACTTGGGCTGCATGTTTTGATTAATTATCTAATATCTCCGGATCTCCTGTAAAGGAATATAAAACTGCCTGCATGTTTTTCAAATAAAATACGGTGAATTTCCCATCATCAGCGCTATACCAATCTCTCAAAAACGGATTTGCTTCAAGCATTGCTTCCCTTGCTTCCACGGTATCATCAATTACGGCTTCGCCGGTGAGCCGAATCCATTTTCCTTTTGCCATACCTGAGACTTCCACCTTTGAATTTGCCAATAACTGCTGATAAACTTTTTTCTGATTGGTTGTACCAAGATAGACCTTGCCATTCCTCTCCATGGCTGCATTAAACGGTCTGACCCTTGGCTGGTCTCCTTCAACGGTTGCAAAATAAAAAGTTTTTGCTTCATTTAAAAAATCAACAACTTGACTCATCCTTTTTTACCTCCATAAATAAATTTTTCTTTACTTTTCTTTGACCTAAATTCCACGTGCATTTTTTATTAGCTTAAAAGAACACTATTTCACGAAGAATTTAAACTGATACTCCCACATTGTAACATTATTTACCACCACCTTTCAATCTTTTTCAATAAATTATTGATTGCAACTTTTGAGTAAAGATACTTATTAAACCCTGCAAGTTATCCACAGAGCAACACTCGATTTTCAAGATGATATCTTTATTATACCAGACATTTTTCATACACTTCCTTGGGCACTGTTGCAAAGTTAGCGATGAGGCAGCCTTTTGTCTTATTCAAAGGCCTTACATTTCAAAAACTCTGCTTACCAGGCGCATTTCGCCCAGGGGATCACCATAATAAAATGCTGAG
>NZ_JAENDM010000160.1:0-1786 GCF_019375075.1 Escherichia sp. XD33 | reverse complement strand
GCCGGCCGCGCAAGGCGTGCTGGCAGCCGTGCAGACCCTGCGTGAGATGAACGCCGACAACCTGCGCAAGGTGCCGGCCGATGCACCCACGGCCTTCATCAAGCCGCGCTGGAAGCCGCTGGTGATCACCCCGGAAGGCCTCGACCGGAAATTCTACGAAATCTGCGCCCTGTCCGAGCTGAAGAACGCCCTGCGCTCCGGCGACATCTGGGTCAAGGGCTCGCGGCAGTTCCGCGACTTCGACGACTACCTGCTGCCGGCCGAGAAGTTCGCCGCACTCAAGCGCGAGCAGGCCCTGCCCCTGGCGATCAACCCGAACAGCGACCAGTACCTGGAAGAGCGTTTGCAGCTGCTGGACGAGCAGTTGGCCACCGTCACCCGCCTGGCCAAGGACAACGAGCTGCCCGATGCCATCCTCACCGAGTCAGGGCTGAAAATCACCCCGCTGGATGCGGCGGTGCCGGATCGGGCGCAGGCGCTGATCGACCAAACCAGCCAGTTACTGCCGCGCATCAAGATCACCGAACTGCTGATGGACGTGGACGACTGGACGGGCTTCAGCCGCCACTTCACCCACTTGAAGGACGGGGCCGAGGCCAAAGACAGGACGTTGCTGCTGTCCGCAATCCTCGGTGATGCGATCAACCTCGGGCTGACCAAGATGGCCGAGTCGAGCCCCGGCCTGACCTACGCCAAGCTGTCCTGGCTGCAAGCCTGGCACATCCGCGACGAAACCTATTCGGCGGCCTTGGCCGAGCTGGTCAACCACCAGTATCGCCACGCCTTTGCCGCCCACTGGGGCGACGGCACGACCTCATCCTCCGATGGCCAGCGCTTCCGCGCGGGTGGCCGGGGCGAGAGCACCGGGCACGTCAACCCGAAGTACGGTAGCGAGCCGGGACGGCTGTTCTATACCCATATCTCCGACCAGTACGCGCCGTTCAGCACCCGCGTGGTGAATGTCGGCGTCCGCGATTCCACCTATGTGCTCGACGGCCTGCTGTACCACGAGTCCGACCTGCGGATCGAGGAGCACTACACCGACACGGCCGGCTTCACCGATCACGTCTTTGCCCTGATGCACCTGCTAGGCTTCCGCTTCGCGCCGCGCATCCGCGACCTCGGCGAAACCAAGCTGTACGTGCCGCAGGGCGTGCAAGCCTACCCGACGTTGCGCCCGCTGATCGGCGGCACCCTGAACATCAAGCACGTGCGTGCCCACTGGGACGACATCCTGCGCCTGGCCAGCTCGATCAAGCAGGGCACCGTCACCGCCTCGCTGATGCTGCGCAAGCTCGGCAGCTACCCGCGCCAGAACGGACTGGCCGTGGCCCTGCGCGAGCTGGGCCGGATCGAGCGCACGCTGTTCATCCTGGACTGGCTGCAAAGTGTTGAACTGCGCCGCCGCGTGCATGCCGGCCTGAACAAAGGTGAGGCGCGCAACTCGCTGGCCAGGGCGGTGTTCTTCAACCGCCTTGGGGAAATCAGGGATCGGAGCTTCGAGCAGCAGCGCTACCGGGCCAGCGGCCTCAACCTGGTGACGGCGGCTATCGTGCTGTGGAACACGGTGTACCTGGAACGCGCCACCCAGGGGTTGGTCGAGGCCGGCAAGCCGGTGGACGGCGAGCTGCTGCAATTCCTGTCGCCGCTGGGCTGGGAGCACATCAACCTAACCGGCGATTACGTCTGGCGGCAGAGCCGCAGACTGGAAGACGGGAAGTTTCGGCCCTTACGGATGCCCGGAAAACCTTAGCGTACGATTTTTTCCGAATTCTGCGGGCTCCCC
>NZ_JAENDM010000159.1:0-1833 GCF_019375075.1 Escherichia sp. XD33 | reverse complement strand
ACCGGCAAGGCGTCGTAGATACGCACTTTCCCAGTACGCCACCGTAAGGGGTTTTTCTCTTTGGCAGCAAGAATGGTTTGGTTTCTTTTTTCCTCGGCGCCGTAGGCGTCCGACTAACAATTTATTGTACGGAATCTATCCGTGATTTTGGGGTGGATCGGGTCGTCATAGTCTGGTGTGAGACTATGTACCGGAAGCTTGAAAATCCCGGATAAAGCCCGCTTTGGCAATGTTTTTGTACCGCATAGATTATGCAAAAATGCGGAAAGTTTCTTCATAGTCAGCAATGGGACTTGCTCGTGTATATACTGTTTATATATACATGTGGAGGTGACTCATGCGCAAGCCTCATTCGCCGTTTTTGGCAAGCATCTATGAGCAGATGTTGATGCTGCGTTACGCGATGGCAACCGTTGAAGCCTATCTGCACTGGATCAAGGCATTTATCCGTTTTTCCCGGATGAAGCATCCGGTCGAGCTGGGTGAGGCGGAGGTTCAGCAATTTTTGTCCTATCTGGTCACCGAGCGCCATGTGGCTGTCAAGACTCAGGCCCAGGCGTTGAATGCGCTGGTCTTCTTGTATCGCACTGTCTTGTTACGGCCTCTGCAGCTCGAGATGAAATTTACGCGCAGCCAGCGCCCTCCCAAACTGCCAACTGTTTTGACGCAAAGTGAAGTCCGAGCCTTGTTGCTGGCTATGCCAGTTCATCTTCGTCTCTTGGCGCAACTGATGTATGGCAGCGGACTCAGGCTGATGGAGGTGATGCGCCTGTGCGTGCAGGATATCGACTTCAACTACCTCTGCCTGATGGTCTGGAATGGCAAAGGGGGCAAGCACAGGCGTGTGACTCTGGCCTCGGAACTCATTCCGGCCCTGCGGGAGCAAATTGCCTACGTCCAGCGCTTTTATATGACGGACTGCTTAAACGACGCGTATGCCGGGGTGGCCTTGCCGACGGCATTGGCGCGCAAGTATCCGGCTGCCAGCAAAGAGCTGGGTTGGCACTACCTGTTTCCGGCATCCCATCTGAGTCGCGATCCTGTCGATGGGGCCTTGCGTCGACATCATCTGGATCCAACTACCCTGCAAAAAGCGGTTCGAGCCACGGCGCGTCAGCTACAGCTGGGAAAACCGGTCACCTGTCATACCTTGCGCCATTCCTTTGCCACCCATTTGCTGGCGCGGGGGGCGGATATTCGAACCGTGCAGGAGCAACTGGGCCATTCTGATGTTCGAACCACACAAATTTATACCCATGTGCTGCAAAACGGCGCCAATGGGGTACGTAGCCCTTTGTCTGATCTGTAATGGTTGGGGGGCGGGACGCTCGGTTTTTCAGAACGAGTGGCCTGACGCAGGCACGCTACCGCCCTTAGGTTACAGCTCCTAGAGGCTGACATCCGTTTCAGGTGGTGGCTTGTTACCCGGGCCATTTTCATCCTGATGGCCTGTTCTTTTCGTCAAACTATGCTACGGATTTCAGTTTCATATGGAAATAAATAATCGACGGGATTTGCAAAAATGTGCGATAGACAGGGAAGGTGCGAACAAGTTCCTGATATGAGATCATCATGTTCATCCGGAGCGCATCCCAGAGGGACATCATGAGCCATCAACTCACCTTCGCCGATAGTGAATTCAGCACTAAGCGCCGTCAGACCCGAAAATAGATTTTCCTCTCCCGCATGGATCAGATTCTGCCATGGCAAAACAGGCACTGTTGCAAATAGTCGGTGGTGATAAACTTATCATCCCCTTTTGCTGATGGAGCTGCACATGAACCCATTCAAAGGCCGGCATTTTCAGCGTGACATCATTCTGTGGGCCGTACG
>NZ_JAENDM010000158.1:0-1906 GCF_019375075.1 Escherichia sp. XD33 | reverse complement strand
CGTACGGCCCACAGAATGATGTCACGCTGAAAATGCCGGCCTTTGAATGGGTTCATGTGCAGCTCCATCAGCAAAAGGGGATGATAAGTTTATCACCACCGACTATTTGCAACAGTGCCCGTCATACTTTCGCCTTCATGATCTGCAACGAGTTGATCAATAATAAGCGAAATTCGATAACGAAATTCGATATAAATCTAGAAAAAAATACCTCTATGTGTACTACGCAGTTTTAGCTGTGGCTTTCACAGGAGCACGCTTACTTACGGCTTAGCGTGCTTTATTTTCCGTTTTCTGAGGCGATCCCTAGGAGCTCGGATCTCAGGACGAAGGTCTCCGCGAATGTCCGGTCGATCCGCGCGACGTCCCAGGCGGGCGTTCCCTTGGCGGACATCCACGCCGCAGCGTCGTGCATCAGCCGCACAACCTCGTCGATATCACCCGAGCAGGCGACCCGAACGTTCGGAGGCTCCTCGCTGTCCATTCGCTCCCCTGGCGCGGTATGAACCGCCGCCTCATAGTGCAGTTTGATCCTGACGAGCCCAGCATGTCTGCGCCCACCTTCGCGGAACCTGACCAGGGTCCGCTAGCGGGCGGCCGGAAGGTGAATGCTAGGCATGATCTAACCCTCGGTCTCTGGCGTCGCGACTGCGAAATTTCGCGAGGGTTTCCGAGAAGGTGATTGCGCTTCGCAGATCTCCAGGCGCGTGGGTGCGGACGTAGTCAGCGCCATTGCCGATCGCGTGAAGTTCCGCCGCAAGGCTCGCTGGACCCAGATCCTTTACAGGAAGGCCAACGGTGGCGCCCAAGAAGGATTTCCGCGACACCGAGACCAATAGCGGAAGCCCCAACGCCGACTTCAGCTTTTGAAGGTTCGACAGCACGTGCAGCGATGTTTCCGGTGCGGGGCTCAAGAAAAATCCCATCCCCGGATCGAGGATGAGCCGGTCGGCAGCGACCCCGCTCCGTCGCAAGGCGGAAACCCGCGCCTCGAAGAACCGCACAATCTCGTCGAGCGCGTCTTCGGGTCGAAGGTGACCGGTGCGGGTGGCGATGCCATCCCGCTGCGCTGAGTGCATAACCACCAGCCTGCAGTCCGCCTCAGCAATATCGGGATAGAGCGCAGGGTCAGGAAATCCTTGGATATCGTTCAGGTAGCCCACGCCGCGCTTGAGCGCATAGCGCTGGGTTTCCGGTTGGAAGCTGTCGATTGAAACACGGTGCATCTGATCGGACAGGGCGTCTAAGAGCGGCGCAATACGTCTGATCTCATCGGCCGGCGATACAGGCCTCGCGTCCGGATGGCTGGCGGCCGGTCCGACATCCACGACGTCTGATCCGACTCGCAGCATTTCGATCGCCGCGGTGACAGCGCCGGCGGGGTCTAGCCGCCGGCTCTCATCGAAGAAGGAGTCCTCGGTGAGATTCAGAATGCCGAACACCGTCACCATGGCGTCGGCCTCCGCAGCGACTTCCACGATGGGGATCGGGCGAGCAAAAAGGCAGCAATTATGAGCCCCATACCTACAAAGCCCCACGCATCAAGCTTTTGCCCATGAAGCAACCAGGCAATGGCTGTAATTATGACGACGCCGAGTCCCGACCAGACTGCATAAGCAACACCGACAGGGATGGATTTCAGAACCAGAGAACATGTCATTGTACTGGAAGGCGCATTACAACTGCGGCTGGGGGATGAGTGGCACACCGTTTCTGCCGGGGAATCCCTGCGCTTCCATGCGGATATCCCGCACGCTTACGCCAATCCCGGTAAGGCCATTGTGACAGGGGTCTGACGCTCAGTGGAACGAAAACTCACGTTAAGCAACGTTTTCTGCCTCTGACGCCTCTTTTAATGGTCTCAGATGTCCTTTGGTCACCAGTTCTGCCAGCGTGAAGGAATAAT
>NZ_JAENDM010000157.1:0-2001 GCF_019375075.1 Escherichia sp. XD33 | reverse complement strand
GGATACCACGCTGAATGGGGGGTACCAGTATGTGCACAACGGCGGTACGGCGTCTGGCACTGTTGTAAACAGTGACGGCTGGCAGATTATCAAGGAAGGTGGTCTGGCGGATTTCACCACCGTTAACCAGAAAGGCAAACTGCAGGTGAACGCCGGTGGTACAGCCACGAATGTCACCCTGAAGCAGGGCGGCGCACTGGTCACCAGTACGGCGGCAACCGTCACCGGCAGCAACCGTCTGGGCAATTTCACTGTGGAAAACGGTAATGCTGACGGCGTTGTTCTGGAGTCCGGCGGTCGCCTGGATGTACTGGAGGGCCATTCAGCGCAGAAAACACGGGTGGATGACGGCGGAACCCTGGCAGTGTCTGCCGGTGGTAAGGCAACAGGTGTAACCATGACATCCGGTGGTGCCCTGATTGCAGACAGTGGTGCCACTGTTGAGGGGACCAATGCCAGCGGTAAGTTCAGTATTGATGGCATATCCGGTCAGGCCAGCGGACTGCTGCTGGAAAATGGCGGCAGCTTTACGGTTAATGCCGGGGGACAGGCCGGCAACACCACTGTCGGACATCGTGGAACACTGACGCTGGCTGCCGGGGGAAGTCTGAGTGGCAGAACACAGCTCAGTAAAGGTGCCAGCATGGTACTGAATGGCGATGTGGTCAGTACCGGCGATATTGTTAACGCAGGGGAGATTCGCTTTGATAATCAGACAACACCGGATGCCGCGCTGAGCCGTGCTGTTGCAAAAAGTAACTCCCCGGTAACGTTCCATAAACTGACCACCAGTAACCTCACCGGCCAGGGCGGCACCATCAATATGCGTGTTCGCCTTGATGGCAGTAATACCTCAGACCAGCTGGTGATTAATGGTGGTCAGGCAACCGGCAAAACCTGGCTTGCGTTCACAAATGTCGGAAACAGTAACCTCGGGGTGGCAACCACCGGACAGGGTATCCGGGTTGTGGATGCACAGAATGGTGCCACCACAGAAGAAGGTGCGTTTGCCCTGAGTCGCCCGCTTCAGGCCGGTGTCTTTAACTACACCCTGAACCGTGACAGCGATGAAGACTGGTACCTGCGCAGTGAAAATGCTTATCGTGCTGAAGTCCCCCTGTATGCCTCCATGCTGACACAGGCAATGGACTATGACCGGATTCTGGCAGGCTCCCGCAGCCATCAGACCGGTGTAAACGGTGAAAATAACAGCGTCCGTCTCAGCATTCAGGGCGGTCATCTCGGTCACGATAACAACGGCGGTATTGCCCGTGGGGCCACGCCGGAAAGCAGCGGCAGCTATGGCTTCGTCCGTCTGGAGGGTGACCTGCTGAGAACAGAGGTTGCCGGTATGTCTGTGACCACGGGGGTATATGGCGCTGCAGGCCATTCTTCCGTTGATGTTAAGGATGATGACGGCTCCCGTGCCGGCACGGTCCGGGATGATGCCGGCAGCCTGGGCGGATACCTGAATCTGACACACACGTCCTCCGGCCTGTGGGCTGACATTGTGGCACAGGGAACCCGCCACAGCATGAAAGCGTCATCGGACAATAACGACTTCCGCGCCCGGGGCTGGGGCTGGCTGGGCTCACTGGAAAGCGGTCTGCCCTTCAGTATCACTGACAACCTGATGCTGGAGCCACAACTGCAGTACACCTGGCAGGGGCTCTCCCTGGATGACGGCCAGGATAACGCCGGTTATGTGAAGTTCGGGCATGGTAGTGCACAACATGTGCGTGCCGGTTTCCGTCTGGGCAGCCACAACGATATGACCTTTGGCGAAGGCACCTCATCCCGTGACACTCTGCGCGACAGTACAAAACACCGTGTGAGTGAACTGCCGGTGAACTGGTGGGTACAGCCTTCTGTTATCCGCACTTTCAGCTCCCGGGGTGACATGAGCATGGGTACAGCTGAAGCCGGCAGTAACATGACGTTCTCACCGTCACAGAATGGCACGTCACTGGACCTGCAGGCCGGACTGGAAGCCCGTGTCCG
>NZ_JAENDM010000156.1:0-2001 GCF_019375075.1 Escherichia sp. XD33 | reverse complement strand
GGATACCACGCTGAATGGGGGGTACCAGTATGTGCACAACGGCGGTACGGCGTCTGGCACTGTTGTAAACAGTGACGGCTGGCAGATTATCAAGGAAGGTGGTCTGGCGGATTTCACCATCGTTAACCAGAAAGGCAAACTGCAGGTGAACGCCGGTGGTACAGCCACGAATGTCACCCTGAAGCAGGGAGGCGCACTGGTCACCAGTACGGCGGCAACCGTCACCGGCAGCAACCGTCTGGGGAATTTCACGGTGGAAAACGGTAAGGCTGACGGTGTTGTTCTGGAGTCCGGCGGTCGCCTGGATGTACTGGAGGGCCATTCAGCGCAGAAAACACTGGTGGATGACGGCGGTACCCTGGCAGTGTCTGCCGGTGGTAAGGCGACAGGTGTCACCATGACATCCGGTGGTGCCCTGATTGCAGACAGTGGTGCCACTGTTGAGGGGACCAATGCCAGCGGTAAGTTCAGTATTGATGGCATATCCGGTCAGGCCAGCGGCCTGCTGCTGGAAAATGGCGGCAGCTTTACGGTTAATGCCGGGGGACAGGCTGGCAACACCACTGTCGGACATCGTGGAACACTGACGCTGGCTGCCGGGGGAAGTCTGAGTGGCAGAACACAGCTCAGTAAAGGCGCCAGCATGGTACTGAATGGTGATGTGGTCAGTACCGGCGATATTGTTAACGCAGGGGAGATTCGCTTTGATAATCAGACGACACAGGATGCCGTCCTGAGCCGTACTGTTGCAAAAGGCGACGCCCCGGTAACGTTCCATAAACTGACCACCAGTAACCTCACCGGTCAGGGTGGCACCATCAATATGCGTGTTCGCCTTGATGGCAGCAATGCCTCTGACCAGCTGGTGATTAATGGTGGTCAGGCAACCGGCAAAACCTGGCTTGCGTTCACAAATGTCGGAAACAGTAACCTCGGGGTGGCAACCTCCGGACAGGGTATCCGGGTTGTGGATGCACAGAATGGTGCCACCACAGAAGAAGGTGCGTTTGCCCTGAGTCGCCCGCTTCAGGCCGGTGCCTTTAACTACACCCTGAACCGTGACAGCGATGAAGACTGGTACCTGCGCAGTGAAAATGCTTATCGTGCTGAAGTCCCCCTGTATGCCTCCATGCTGACACAGGCAATGGACTATGACCGGATTCTGGCAGGCTCCCGCAGCCATCAGACCGGTGTAAACGGTGAAAATAACAGCGTCCGTCTCAGCATTCAGGGCGGTCATCTCGGTCACGATAACAACGGCGGTATTGCCCGTGGAGCCACGCCGGAAAGCAGCGGCAGCTATGGCTTCGTCCGTCTGGAGGGTGACCTGCTGAGAACAGAGGTTGCCGGTATGTCTCTGACGACAGGGGTATATGGTGCTGCTGGCCATTCTTCCGTTGATGTTAAGGATGATGACGGTTCCCGCGCCGGCACGGTCCGGGATGATGCCGGCAGTCTGGGCGGATACCTGAATCTGGTACACACGTCCTCCGGCCTGTGGGCTGACATTATGGCACAGGGAACCCGCCACAGCATGAAAGCGTCATCGGACAATAACGACTTCCGCGCCCGGGGCTGGGGCTGGCTGGGCTCACTGGAAACCGGTCTGCCCTTCAGTATCACTGACAACCTGATGCTGGAACCACAACTGCAGTATACCTGGCAGGGACTCTCCCTGGATGACGGCCAGGATAACGCCGGTTATGTGAAGTTCGGGCATGGCAGTGCACAACATGTGCGTGCCGGTTTCCGTCTGGGCAGCCACAACGATATGAGCTTTGGTGAAGGCACCTCATCCCGTGACACCCTGCGCGACAGTACAAAACACCGTGTGCGTGAACTGCCGGTGAACTGGTGGGTACAGCCTTCTGTTATCCGCACCTTCAGCTCCCGGGGTGACATGAGCATGGGTACAGCTGAAGCCGGCAGTAACATGACGTTCTCACCGTCACAGAATGGCACGTCACTGGACCTGCAGGCCGGACTGGAAGCCCGTGTCCG
>NZ_JAENDM010000155.1:0-2060 GCF_019375075.1 Escherichia sp. XD33 | reverse complement strand
GCATCCGTTGCCCCCTGTAAAAGCGGTAATGCCTCAAGCGTGTTGACGTTGACCAGGAAGGTGGTCGGTGTGGCCACCGGGATATTCGGGAAGAAGGTCTGCATCACGTCCGGTGGCACCGGTAATGCTTCCGGAAAGGCGGTATCCCCCTGACCATCCAGGGTGTAGGGAAAAACGGAAAAGCCGTACTGCTGTGCCAACTGCTTCAGTACCGGGTCAAACTGGTGGCAGTAAGGGCAATGCCCCTGCATAAACAGCACCACCTTCCAGTCGGCCAGGTTAACCTGCCTGCCGTTGCTGAGGCGGAACCAGCGGGGAGCCGGCTTTTCTGTCCTGGCTGATGTGTCTGCTGCCGGTTGTGCAGGCTGCGCGGCCATGCCCTGCGGATTCCAGAGTCGTTCAATTTCATCCCGGGTGGAGGCCTGCACGGCAGCGGCTGCCAGCAACAGGGTGAACAACAGTGATTTAATGAGAGACATGTCTGCCCTCCTGCTGCCCTTCCATCATGGCCTGTTGCCTGGCTTCCAGTGCCTCACGCTCTTCCCGGCTGACACGGGCAATCCATGCATCCAGCACCTGGTATGCGCCGAACAGCACAAGGATGGCCGCAATCAACTCCGCCAGAAGAAAAGCCATCCAGGGTTTGCTGTAAACAAGACGGGCGACGATATGAAACCAGACACCCAGGGAAAATACCCACATTCCCGTAATATCAAGCCGGGGTAAAGAGAATTTATATTTATGCACAGTAAAACTCTCCTGTCATACAGAGAATTAAATAAGGGACTACCGGAATAAATGGTGAATTATTATCAGGTTCAGAATTAATGGAATTTACTGACGAACGGAAAATATCCGTAATTCAGAAGTTCGGTTTAAAATCTTCAGAAACGTTCAGGAACTGTTTTGCCAGGTCGTCCTGCGAAATAAAACCGTATGATAACGGACGAACACTGCCCTGTTTCGGGTCAACCAGCATCATGGCCGGGAAATATTTCACGCCGAGGCGCTGCGCCTGCCCCTGGTCAGTCCGGGAATCCGGCAACAGCGGATTAATCACGCCATCCACGGAAACGGGAATAACACTCAGACCATAGGTATTCCTGAAGCCATTAATGACCTGCGCCAGCTGCCCGTCGATGGGGTCCTGCCCCCGGTAAAAGAACATGATGCCGTAGTGTTCAGCCAGTTTCGCAATGGCCTGTCGCTGCTGCACCTGGTCTGCCGCCAGCTGGTTCCGGACCGTGCCGTTGTAATGGCTGTACTGCAGGTTATAGTCCAGTTCGGGATGCGCCAGCATGGCTTTTTTGGCGCTCATGGTGAAAAGCCCGGCCTGCTGAGTCCAGTAATTCTGCAGCCGGAAATATTTCACAAAATTATCCACGCCGGGATACAGAATAGCTTCGTACAGCGCCCGCTTTGTTGCCGTCTGCAGTGCGGCCAGTTTCTGCATAATGTCCGGCTCCTGACGGGGGGCTGCAGGTACTGGTTTATTTTCTTTTTCCTTCGGATTTATTTTCTCGTTATACCACTGCCAGCCTGCATCTTTTCCTGACGCCGGAAAAATAAAGCAGCAGAGTAACAGTGGCAGTAATGCTTTATTCATCTTCATTCCTTTCATCACTTTTTCTTTCATCATCAGGTTTCTGCAGGTCAGTCAGGGCAGAAAAACAAAAATACAGAATAAACAGGAGCACACCGGAGTAAAAAATAACAAAACAGGCAGCAAGCATCTCACCTGCAGTGGTTTCTTTTACCGTATCCCACGACCAGATAATTACCGGGGAAATGACAATCGCTGTAATCAAAAGCCGGATAAGAAAATCAACAAGACGATTAGAAGTGAATATGACCTTCATCATTTCCCCCGGTTATTTTCCCTACCTTACTGTCCTGCCTGTTTCAGCTGGTCAGCAATCTGCTCTTTCACTTTCTGCGTCAGAACGCCACTGTCCGGGATTTTCTGGTTATTCATCAGGTCTTCGTAGAAGTTAGTGAAATCCAGTCTGTCGAACTGAATTTTCTGCAGCTCATCAACCGTAATCCCCCGACAGTCAGGA
>NZ_JAENDM010000154.1:0-2106 GCF_019375075.1 Escherichia sp. XD33 | reverse complement strand
ACCGGCTGGCCGCACTCTGGCAGGCGCTGCCGGAAGAACTCCGCTTAAGTCCGCATCGTTATCTGGCGACAAACAGTCCGCAGGGGCCGTGGTGGCTGCTCGGCTGGTGTGAGCGGGTGCCGGAAGCGGATGAGGTGCTGCCTGCGCCGCTGCCGCCGTACCGGGTACTGACCGGGCTGGTGGACCGCTTCGGGCGCACACAGACGTTCCACCGCGAAGCCGCCGGTGAATTCAGCGGCGAAATCACCGGCGTGACGGATGGTGCCGGGCGTCACTTCCGGCTGGTACTGACCACGCAGGCGCAGCGGGCAGAAGAAGCCCGGCAGCAGGCCATTTCCGGCGGGACGGAACCGTCCGCTTTTCCTGATACCCTGCCGGGTTACACCGAATATGGCCGGGACAACGGCATCCGTCTGTCTGCCGTGTGGCTGACGCACGACCCGGAATACCCGGAGAATTTACCTGCCGCGCCGCTGGTACGCTATGGCTGGACGCCACGCGGCGAACTGGCGGTGGTGTATGACCGTAGTGGCAAACAGGTGCGCAGCTTTACTTACGATGATAAATACCGGGGCCGGATGGTGGCGCACCGTCACACGGGCCGGCCGGAAATCCGTTACCGTTACGACAGCGACGGGCGGGTGACAGAACAGCTAAACCCGGCAGGCTTAAGTTACACGTATCAGTATGAGAAGGACCGCATCACCATCACCGACAGCCTGAACCGCCGTGAAGTGCTGCACACGCAGGGCGAAGCCGGGCTGAAGCGGGTGGTGAAAAAGGAACACGCGGACGGCAGCGTCACGCAGAGTCAGTTTGATGCGGTGGGCAGGCTTAAGGCACAGACAGATACGGCAGGCAGGACAACAGAGTACAGCCCGGATGTGGTGACGGGCCTCATCACGCGCATCACCACGCCGGATGGCAGGGCATCGGCGTTTTACTATAACCACCACAGCCAGTTAACGTCAGCCACCGGGCCAGACGGGCTGGAAATGCGCCGCAAATATGATGAATCCGGCCGTCTGATTCAGGAAACTGCCCCTGACGGCGATATCACCCGCTACCGTTATGATAATCCACACAGTGACTTACCCTGCGCAACGGAAGATGCCACCGGCAGCCGGAAAACCATGACGTGGAGCCGTTACGGCCAGTTGCTGAGCTTCACCGACTGTTCCGGTTATGTAACCCGTTATGACCATGACCGTTTTGGTCAGGTGACGGCGGTGCACCGCGAGGAAGGCCTGAGCCAGTACCGCGCATACGACAGCCGTGGACAGTTAATTGCCGTGAAAGACACGCAGGGCCATGAAACGCGGTATGAATACAACGCCGCCGGTGACCTGACCACCGTCATTGCCCCGGACGGCAGCAGAAACGGGACACAGTACGATGCGTGGGGAAAGGCCATCTGTACCACGCAGGGCGGGCTGACGCGCAGTATGGAATACAATGCTGCCGGACGGGTCATCCGCCTGACCAGTGAAAACGGCAGCCACACCACCTTCCGTTACGATGTACTCGACCGGCTGATACAGGAAACCGGCTTTGACGGCCGCACACAGCGTTATCACCACGACCTGACCGGCAAACTTATCCGCAGCGAGGATGAGGGGCTGGTCACCCACTGGTACTATGACGAAGCAGACCGCCTCACTCACCGCACCGTGAAGGGTGAAACCGCAGAGCAGTGGCAGTATGACGAACGCGGCTGGCTGACAGACATCAGCCATATCAGCGAAGGGCACCGGGTGGCGGTGCATTACAGGTATGATGAGAAAGGCCGGCTGACCGGTGAGCGCCAGACGGTGCATCACCCGCAGACGGAAGCACTGCTCTGGCAGCATGAGACCAGACATGCGTACAACGCGCAGGGGCTGGCGAACCGCTGTATACCGGACAGCCTGCCCGCCGTGGAATGGCTGACCTACGGCAGCGGTTACCTGGCAGGCATGAAACTCGGCGACACACCGCTGGTGGAGTACACCCGCGACCGCCTGCACCGGGAAACGCTGCGCAGCTTCGGCCGTTATGAACTCACCACCGCTTATACCCCTGCCGGGCAGTTACAGAGCCAGCACCTGAACAGCCTGCTGTCTGACC
>NZ_JAENDM010000153.1:0-2177 GCF_019375075.1 Escherichia sp. XD33 | reverse complement strand
TGTAGGTGGGCCAGTTGGTGATTTTGAACTTTTGCTTTGCCACGGAACGGTCTGCGTTGTCGGGAAGATGCGTGATCTGATCCTTCAACTCAGCAAAAGTTCGATTTATTCAACAAAGCTTCCGGGCGGCGCTCGGGCAAATAAAGTCTGGTTCCAGCGTGAAAACATGCTGAAAGTGATTGATATGCTTGAACAGTGGCAGCCACTTTGTGCTCGTTATCAGTGCACAATTCCCACTCTGGCACTGGCGTGGATATTAAAACAGAGTGATTTAATCTCCATTCTTAGTGGGGCTACTGCACCGGAACAGGTACGCGAAAATGTCGCGGCACTGATTATCAACTTATCGGATGCAGACGCAACATTGATGAGGGAAATGGCAGAGGCCCTGGAGCGTTAAATACTCAACACGATTCACCTCTGTTTCTGTGAAAACTGTGATGAAAATCTGTGATTCAAACAGGTTGTTTTGAAAGTAAACATCGGTTATGCGATAATCGCGCTAATGTGATGTAAAAAGATACAGGGGTGTAATCGTGGCGGCAAAAGACAGGATTCAGGCAATTAAGCAAATGGTTGCCAACGATAAAAAAGTGACAGTCTCAAATTTGAGTGGGATTTTTCAGGTAACCGAAGAAACCATTCGCCGCGATCTTGAGAAGCTGGAAGATGAAGGCTTTTTGACCAGAACCTATGGTGGTGCTGTTTTAAATACAGCGATGTTGACGGAGAATATCCATTTTTATAAGCGCGCTTCATCGTTTTATGAAGAGAAGCAGCTTATTGCACGCAAGGCACTACCCTTTATCGACAATAAAACCACCATGGCAGCCGATTCCAGTAGTACCGTAATGGAATTGCTCAAATTGTTACAGGACCGTAGTGACCTGACGTTGCTAACCAACTCGGCGGAAGCGATTCATGTTCTGGCTCAGTCAGAAATTAAAGTCGTTTCAACGGGTGGGGAACTAAACAAAAATACACTTTCACTGCAAGGAAGAATTACTAAAGAGATCATCAGCCGCTATCATGTCGATATCATGGTAATGAGTTGTAAAGGTCTTGATATTAACAGCGGCGCGCTGGACTCTAATGAAGCGGAAGCTGAAATCAAAAAGACAATGATCCGTCAGGCGACAGAAGTTGCGTTATTGGTTGATCACTCTAAGTTTGATCGCAAAGCTTTTGTCCAGTTAGCTGATTTTAGTCATATTAATTACATAATAACTGATAAATCACCGGGTGCAGAGTGGATAGCATTTTGCAAAGACAATAATATCCAGCTGGTGTGGTAATTTAAGCACACGTTGTCAATATTATTTGTTCCTGCGCCTTGAAATAAAATGATGATAAAGATGCGGCAAGTGAATTTGCCGCAATTGCTACCTTTTTTAGCAAATCCGAGGCACCCAATGGAACAATATGATCAAATTGGCGCAAGACTGGACCGCTTGCCTTTGGCCCGGTTTCATTATCGTATATTTGGTATAATAAGCTTTAGTCTGTTATTAACGGGTTTTTTGAGTTACTCCGGTAATGTTGTCTTAGCAAAGCTGGTAAGCAATGGATGGTCAAATAATTTCCTCAATGCCGCCTTTACCTCGGCATTAATGTTTGGTTATTTCATCGGCTCTCTTACCGGTGGGTTCATCGGTGATTACTTTGGGCGGCGCAGGGCGTTTCGCATAAATCTTCTCATCGTCGGTATTGCTGCAACAGGGGCCGCTTTTGTCCCTGATATGTACTGGCTCATCTTCTTTCGCTTCCTGATGGGAACAGGAATGGGGGCGCTGATTATGGTTGGCTATGCCTCATTTACGGAGTTTATCCCCGCGACGGTGCGTGGAAAATGGTCCGCGCGGCTCTCATTTGTTGGTAACTGGTCGCCCATGCTGTCTGCGGCGATAGGTGTGGTGGTTATCGCTTTTTTTAGTTGGCGGATAATGTTTCTGTTGGGTGGTATTGGCATACTGTTAGCCTGGCTTCTCTCAGGTAAATACTTTATTGAGTCGCCACGATGGCTGGCAGGGAAAGGGCAAATCGCAGGTGCAGAATGCCGGTGATGCTGCCAACTTACTGATTTAGTGTATGATGGTGTTTTTGAGGTGCTCCAGTGGCTTCTGTTTCTATCAGCTGTCCCTCCTGTTCAGCTACTGACGGGGTGGTGCGTAACGGCA
>NZ_JAENDM010000151.1:0-2220 GCF_019375075.1 Escherichia sp. XD33 | reverse complement strand
TGGTTGCTGCTCAGCTAAACAACAGACCGAGAAAGACACTGAAGTTCAAAACACCGAAAGAGATAATTGAAAGGGGTGTTGCATTGACAGATTGAATCTACAGTAGCCTTTTTTAATATCGTATTTTGTTCCTCCAGACGGCGAACTTGCTTTTCCAGCTCGCGGATACGTTGCTGGTCTGGAGTAATGGGTGTGGCAGAGGGCGTAATACCCTGGCGCTCTCGCCTGAGCTGGCGTACCCAGCTCTCAAGCGTGGTTGAACCGACATTCATCGCTTCACTGGCCTGTCGATATGAGTAGCCCTTATCAACAATCAGCTGTGCACATTCCAGCCTGAACTCAGGGGTGAAGGTTCGTTTGGTTTTCTTGTTCATTAAGTCACCTGTTTTGTGTTGTGGTGAGAATATCACCTTTCATCAGGTGGCCAAATTTAGTGTGCCACTACATTCCGCCTGAAAGCTGACTGCCTCCTGCTGAGGTGGGAGGCTATGATTCAGTGCGTTTATAGTCTCCGGGGTATGCATGTACCGGAGCATACCATTTCTGGTGGATAACAAGCCGGCACATTCAGACTGCAGTGAAGATGGAGGCACCTGGTTGTGAAGAACGTTTCTGCCCGTGGCTGCTTCGCATCATCAATGGTATTCATACCCGCTCAGAAATGACCGGGTGCTGAAGCCCTCCGTTATCGCGCAGTATAATGACGTATATGATCTGTGGACGAGTGAGCGGCGTGCCTGATGTACGCCGCTATTACTGTATTTTACCACAGGGCTGGTTTTCTGCTGCCAGCCCTGTGGTTCTCAGACATCAACTGTGAGCGGCATCAACCGATGTACGGTATGCCATAAGCACGTACTGATCCATCAGATTTGTCAGTGGTTCACTCTGACCCTGACGTGCAATGATCCATTGCTCCAGATCTTTTTCTGATTTGTGTTTCAGGTTTTTCGTCCAGTCGTCAAGGCTGTTTCCGGTCATTAAGTCAAGCCAGCAGAGCCAGACCAGTTTGAGACGTAACTCCGTGCCGCCAAACTGACGGAAGAGGCTGATCAGTTTGTTTGCCAGAGAATGTTGCTTCAGGCGCTCACATTCAGACAGCAGGATCCCTTCCAGCATCGGATGATGAACCAGCAGGTGTTCGCTGGTGCATAAATTCACCACCAGATCATCATCCAGGGACGGGGAGCTCCGTTTGTCCGGACCATAAATCAGCCGGTGCAGACTCTGGGGAACGATGGCAATCTCCGGTTTTTCGCCATTGAATGACACCCACCCGGGCGTCAGATTATGGAAATAGTAGATATTCGGATGACACACGCCCCATGATACGGCGTGCCGGGTGAAGCCGGTCAGCCATTTCTGGTAGTTTTCATGGAGCAGCTCGTAACGGGTCTGATACTGTTGTTTCATTTTCATATTCCTCACGGGGGATAACAGGCAGCAGAGCGCCGCCGGCAGGCCGGAGATTGCGTCTGCTGTGGGCGAAGGGTTAGTGGTTAAAAATTACGGACGGGACTGTGCAATACGCGCCTGCAGCCAGGCTTCCACTTCACTTTTCAGCCAGCGGGAGCTGCGCCCCATTTTGATGGGCGCAGGAAAGCCCCCATCTTTGATGAGTTTGTCAAACCACTTATCGGTTAGGCCGGTCAGTTGAGTGATAAACGCCATGTCGACCATCTGGTCATCCATCAGCGAAACTGGGGTAGCCATGAGAATGTTCCTCCGGATGTTGTTAAACCAGCCGGTGTGGTCATGAAAACAGCGCGCCACCTTCACCGGCATAACAACCGGGGAGAAACGTAAAAAATAATCGGGAATGTGGCTGTCCGGAGATAAACGGGGGGATTGCGATGGCAGAGCCGTAGCGGAATCCCGGAGGGGGGTGTTGCGAAAAGATGCTTCCGCACGCACGCGCGATAAAGAGGGGATAGTTTTCGTGAGGACAGGGAGAGAAGCAGGCGTTCTGATAATTGCAGAGTTGTTTTCGGAGGTGGTTACAGTGAGTCAGCCCGTTCCTGGCGAGCAGGAGACTGATATCACCGATGGGATAAGGTTGTCTGATTGGTATTATAAATATAAGAAGTCATCAGAGAGTAACTAGACTGGCCCCCTGAATCTCCAGACAACCAATATCACTTAAATAAGTGATAATCTTAATACTAGTTTTTAGACTAGTCATTGGAGAGCAGATGATTGATGTCTTAGGACCGGAGAAAC
>NZ_JAENDM010000150.1:0-2238 GCF_019375075.1 Escherichia sp. XD33 | reverse complement strand
ACCTAACCGGCGATTACGTCTGGCGGCAGAGCCGCAGACTGGAAGACGGGAAGTTTCGGCCCTTACGGATGCCCGGAAAACCTTAGCGTACGATTTTTTCCGAATTCTGCGGGCTCCCCAAATTGAAAACATCCTGCAATTGAGGAGTCTAGATATTGCCGACTGGATGA
Organism: Escherichia sp. XD33; assembly: GCF_019375075.1. NCBI lineage: Bacteria > Pseudomonadati > Pseudomonadota > Gammaproteobacteria > Enterobacterales > Enterobacteriaceae > Escherichia > Escherichia sp. XD33. Next base: position 2,068 of record NZ_JAENDM010000150.1, on the reverse strand, counting down.
TGAGTTTGGAAAACGTGTCCGGACTGTTGGTTCAAAAGCCTGTTACCAAATAGAGCTGTCCACCAGAAGACCTGGGCGGACCGAGCGAATGTTTGCAGTGAACACTGGTGCCAACAACTGTTGGTTATGCGAAAGCCTACAGCCACAGTTAGCCATGGGCCACGCCTTCAATTTCATCTCGGGCTGCGGCCAACACTCGTTCTGGTTCAGTAGCAATAATAGATTTCGGTGTTACGGCACCCAGACAACCATTAGCCGACATGAACCAAAATGCCATCCCCCAACCGTTTTTGTGTCCAGAAAAAATGGAAATAACTTTGGCCATTGCATCTAGCGGTCGATAATCTTTCGAATCCAGCGCATATGTCGGATAGTAATCTGTGCCGTCATGATGGATGGAAAATATTTTCCCTGACAGCTCCCACTCATCGAGTTCGAATTGCTGACAGGTGGCGATGCTGTTCAGTTCATTCTGCGTGAACCATTCACCACTGTTCAGAACAATGTTTTCGGCTGTTACCCGCATCGAGGTGCGACGGTCCTTGAGCTGGGACATACGACCTCCGTTAGAGCTATCATCATTTACGACCCAGTATCACGTCATTTTACAGGAGTTGATGGTGGGAAACTCAAAAACCTATTTTCAAAAACTATTTTTTGCGACACGGCTGTTTGATGGGAATGCCCAAAAAGCGAGGCTCTGGCTAGATCTACCCGCGCGCTCGTTGGGCAATAGACGACCGGCAGATCCTGATGTTACGGTGACGGAGGTCGAGGACCTGGTCGGACAGATCGAGAACGGGATCGTCATTTGAACCCATAGGGATTGCCATAGCAGGGCGAAACGAAGGAGTGGATTGAATAGTTTGGCGAGGAAAAACACTTTTTGGATTACCAATTGTGATAGAGGGTGACATCCGCTGCGCCCGAGTCTCTGATATTCGCTCGCTCCCATTTTTTGAGTTCTGGGAACAAGGGGCTCGCGGAACAACACAATGGCACCATCTACAACCCTAGATGCAGAACCCACCCAAAATTTTCATGGTGACTTCTCCTGGGTCTCTATGTTTCGCACCATTTTGTTGAATTCGTCGAATTCCGGCGAACGATCCTCCCAACGAGCGATACCAGTCGAACAGTTCATCAATTAACGCCAGCGCTCGTTCGTAGTCATGCTGATCTCGTATATTGCTAGCGGCATCAGCGTCCAATTTAGACAACATCACCATAAAAATCCTCATGCGGTTTCGTATATGCATTTTTTGCATATTCCTACTGCGTCATACAGGCAATATGTTAAATAGGCACTTTTGCGCATGCGCAAAACCCTCTTCCTCCCCAGATCACCACGAAACGTCGATTTTCGCATGCGAAACCCTGCCAAATGCCCCCCAAAAGCCCTGAAAGTTCGCGACGTTTTCTGGCGGATTTTAGTGGCTAAAATCCGCCTCTCCTGGTTCGTTCGTTTTGATACCCGAACGCCGCATTTCAGCCCATTTGGTGCCGCGCCCTAACGGCTCCGCCGAAGGCGGGGCGGTTCAGGCGTGGCCGGAGCGGGCGCAGCACGCGCCAGCTCTTGGGGCGGGGGGGATCAACTGGCTGGTGCGCTAGCGCGGCCTCGATCGCCTGCTGTATAGCCTGCTCTCGCACCTCCAGGGCGACAATGAAAGGCATGGTAGTGGTGTACGACCGCGATGCCTGCGTGCAGATGTACTACTTGTTGGGTGACAAACTCGGCTTTGATGCCGTTGAAGTGGTGATGAACGTCGACCAGGCACCTGTAAAAGCCGAAGAAGGCGGTAAAAAAGATAAGCTCAATAAAGACTGGCGTAAGTGGCACGACGATTTAGGGAAGGTGCGAATAAGCAGGTCATTTCTTCCCAAGCTGACTCGCTGATTAAAATTTCGCGGATCTGGGCCGATTTTTTTCCCGCAAACACATCGAATCAGCCTATTTAGGCTATTTTTTCCGCCATTTCTGGCGTTATTTCCGGTTTTTACTGAGATCTCTCCCACTGACGTATCATTTGGTCCACCCTAAACAGGTTGGCCAGGGTGAATAACATCG
>NZ_JAENDM010000149.1:0-2272 GCF_019375075.1 Escherichia sp. XD33 | reverse complement strand
GAGTAGAGTAAGAGGCAGGGCGTAGTCGGACTATTTCCCTGCCTCTCCTCCCCGAACCGGACGTGCACCTTTCAGCGCATCCGGCTCTCCATTTAAATGCTGGCGAACGCCATTGCCACTTCTGTAAAGCGCGATGTATACGTGTTTCTGGTCTCCGTCCTCAGATAGGGATTACCTTCGGGTAGCCGCCAGCGGAACAGCTTCTTGCCTTGCCCCACCAACCGGTACAGTATTTCGCCGCTGAGCTTGCCGTGATTGGTTTTACCAAATAAAACCCACGTTTTGCTCTGACCCGGTTTCGGTGATTTACACCACCACCTCATCAGGGAAGCGATACCTGTACGGTATTTGCGGGCCAGCCAGTGAGCCAGCTTCCAGAACACGACACGGTCGATATAACTGAAGACTTTGGCCTTAAAATCAACGAACTGATAGAACATGGCCCAGCCTTTCAGTTTTCGGTTGAGTTGTTCAGCCATATCGACTTTGCTTTCACTGTAGTTGCCTGATAACAGTGCTGTCAGCGATGCGGCGAAGTTTCTGGCTTTCTCCTGCGGGATCGTTGAGACCACTCGCATCTCGCCATAACGACTGCGTTTGCGAATGATCCTGTGCCCCAGAAAGATAAAGCCGTCATTAACATGGGTGATTTTAGTCTTATCCATGTTCAGCCTGAGTTTCAGACTGCCTTCGAGCACACCCCGACACTCCTCCCTGATGGCTTCCGCCTGTGCTTTGGTGCCTTTGACGATGAGGACAAAATCATCGGCATAGCGGCAGTACGCCACCGCGGGTTTCCACTGCCAGTTTTCTCTGACCGCCGTACTTCGGCCCCGTTGGATACTGTTATTCCAGTACCACCGATCTTTTCTGGCTTTCCCGCTCAGGTAGCGCTCATGCAGGTATTGATCGAACTCATTCAGCATGATGTTCGATAATAGCGGCGATATAACACCGCCCTGTGGCACACCTTCACTGGCCGCCCGAAAGAGACCGACATCGATATGTCCCGCCTTGATGGTTTTCCACAGCAGAGTCATGAAACGTGCGTCACTGATCCTGCGGCGTACAGCCTTCATCAGCAGTCGATGATGTACGGTGTCGAAGTAACTGGACAGGTCGCCTTCAATCACCCAGCGTCCCCGGGTTTCACCACAGTCTGTGAGCTGTAATTTCACCGTGCGGATCGCGTGGTGGACACTGCTCTCAGGCCGGAAGCCATATGAGAGCGTATGAAAATCACTCTCCCATATCGGCTCCATCGCCATCAGCATGGCCCGCTGAACAATACGATCCCGCAACGCGGGGATACCCAGTGGTCGCAGTTTGCCGTTGCTTTTAGGGATGTAAACCCGTCTGGCGGGCAAGGGCTGGTAGTGGCCTGAGAGTAATTCATCCCTGAGGATTTGCAGCTCAACAGCCAGTCTGGCCTGTAGCATTGTTTTGTTCACGCCATCAACGCCGGGGGTATGGGCCCCCTTTGATGAAAGCGTGATCCGCGCCGCTTCAGCCAGTCATTCTGGTTGTGTTATCAGACGCAGCAGCCGTTGAATCCGTAGGGACGGATCGGTGGCTGCCCATGTGGCAAGCTTGCGTTGCATTTCGCTGATTATCAAAGGTCTTCACCTCGTTAGGTCAGTTAATTCACGTCGCAAACACATTCAAACTGCTTCCCTTCGCCATGTAATGGGCTTTCCCCATCGCGGACTACTACGGAAGCTCCGCCAGCCAGCGCGTCATCGGAGCCATGCCCCCTTAACATCCGTCGCTGACCTTCCCCGGTTTACCGGCCTGGACTCAGGCATACTGAGGAGGCTGCCCGTCGCACTCTTTATCCTTGCTTGCCGCAAGTTGGCAGAAGTCAGCAATGCAAGCGTGATAGACGCTGCTGCCCCGGTGTTTCGCATACATGTCAAAACACCTTCGACCGGCAGTGCTTACGTATCACTGCCAGTTCCTCCTGCACGGCCTGTCAGATCACGTAGGCCGTGGTGACGTTTTCAACCCACAGAGGCGGATTAACGGGTTCATGTTCTTCAGCCTTTCAGTACTTAACCTTGAGGATCATCTCGGCTTAGTGATCTCGCCTCAATCCCCGTTGTCAGCGGGTTACATCACCCTGCGGGCATGCCGCAGGTCACTGCCGCTCAGGTTCTCCACCGTCACACCCGGTGGGATTGTTGGGTTTCTCATCGTGAGTTACCGGTTCAATATTCCAGACAGACTCGCGGTTCATTTAAGCATCCATGCCCGCCCTGAACTCCGGGCACAC
>NZ_JAENDM010000148.1:0-2280 GCF_019375075.1 Escherichia sp. XD33 | reverse complement strand
TTCAGCTCCCGGGGTGACATGAGCATGGGTACAGCTGAAGCCGGCAGTAACATGACGTTCTCACCGTCACAGAATGGCACGTCACTGGACCTGCAGGCCGGACTGGAAGCCCGTGTCCGGGAAAATATCACTCTGGGCGTTCAGGCCGGTTATGCCCACAGTGTCAGCGGCAACAGCGCTGAAGGCTATAACGGTCAGGCCACGCTGAATGTGACTTTCTGATAATCAGGTCACTCCCCTTCAGGCCCCGGTCATAATGACCGGGGCTTTTTACTTTCAGGGAGCAACAGATATGCCGGGTTGTACATCACGTTTATTGCCGAAGGCTCTTTTGCTGCCAAATGGCATCTGAATCGTTCACAATTTGGCCGGTTATTGCCCGATCCCGATGGGGTTATTGGGTGATCTCCTTCCATAAAAATACGCAGCTCGCCAGTGAAGGGCTTCTCAGACAATAAACGTCATTCATTTCGTCCATCAGGCCGCGTCTTCTCCGGGAGACGCGGCTTTTTCATTTACACCGCTAACTCATTCATAAGGAATAAATCATGCGATTAGCCAGTCGTTTTGGTTATGCGAACCAGATACGCCGTGACCGCCCCTTAACCCGTGAAGAACTGATACAGGTCGTCCCCAGCGTATTCGGGGAAGAGAAACACACATCCAGAAGCGAGAACTATACCTGGATCCCCACCATCACCGTGCTGGAAAGCCTGCAGCGGGAAGGCTTCCAGCCATTCTTCGCCTGCCAGACCCGCGTGCGCGACCCGGGCCGCCGGGGATACACCAAACACATGCTGCGTCTGCGCCGTGACGGGGAGATAAACGGACAACATGTCCCTGAAATCATCCTGCTGAACTCCCATGACGGTACCTCCAGCTACCAGATGCTGCCGGGTTACTTCAGGTTCGTCTGCCAGAACGGATGCGTCTGTGGTCAGTCTCTGGGGGAAGTGCGTGTTCCACACCGGGGAGACGTAGTGGAGAAAGTTATCGAAGGGGCTTACGAGGTGGTGGGGGTTTTTGACCGGATTGAGGAGAAGCGTGATGCCATGCAGTCGCTGGTCCTGCCGCCACCGGCACGCCAGGCGCTGGCACAGGCGGCACTGACTTACCGTTATGGTGACGAACATCAGCCCGTCACCACTGCTGACATTCTGACACCGCGACGCCGGGAGGATTACGGTAAGGACCTGTGGAGTGCTTATCAGACCATCCAGGAGAATATGCTGAAAGGCGGGATTTCCGGTCGCAGTGCCAGAGGAAAACGTATCCATACCCGTGCCATTCACAGCATCGACACGGACATTAAGCTCAATCGCGCATTGTGGGTGATGGCAGAAACACTGCTGAAGAGTATGCGCTGATGCCTTTTCCCTGAAAGCGCAGTTCTGACTCATGTCCGTCCCTGCCCCGCGACTTCTTCCATTCATTTACTTTTTATAAGGAATAATCTCATGACAACCGTTTTGCATAATTCCACCACACCTTCTGTTTCCGTAACCGCTGTATCAGAGAATAACCCGCCTCAACTGGTTGCCACCCTCGTCCCTGATGAACAGCGCATCAGCTTCTGGCCGCAGCATTTTGGCCTCATTCCACAGTGGGTGACCCTGGAGCCCCGTGTCTTCGGCTGGATGGATCGTCTGTGCGAAGACTACTGTGGTGGTATCTGGAATCTGTACACCCTGAACAACGGCGGGGCATTTATGGCACCCGAACCGGATGACGATGATGACGAAACATGGGTACTGTTCAGTGCCATGAACGGTAACCGCGCTGAAATGAGCCCGGAAGCCGCCGGCATTGCTGCCTGTCTGATGACGTACAGCCATCATGCCTGTCGTACGGAGTGTTATGCCATGACGGTCCATTATTACCGGCTGCGGGATTACGCCCTGCAGCATCCGGAATGCAACGCCATTATGCGCATCATTGACTGAAAGGGGCCGGAACAATGCAACAGCTTTCCTTTCTGCCCGGAGAGATGACGCCCGGCGAGCGCAGCCTCATTCAGCGGGCCCTGAAAACCCTGGACCGCCATCTTCATGAACCCGGCGTGGCCTTCACCTCCACGCATGCGGCACGGGAGTGGCTGATTCTGAACATGGCGGGACTGGAGCGGGAAGAGTTCCGGGTGCTGTATCTGAACAACCAGAATCAGCTGATTGCCGGTGAAACCCTCTTCACCGGCACCATCAACCGCACGGAAGTCCATCCCCGGGAAGTGATTAAACGTGCCCTGTACCACAATGCCGCTGCCGTGGTGCTGGCACACAA
>NZ_JAENDM010000147.1:0-2290 GCF_019375075.1 Escherichia sp. XD33 | reverse complement strand
CTCCCAGAAATGCCTTATACAGTAAGGCAGGTGTGAATGCTGCTAATTCTGACTCTGTCTCATCCAGTAATCTTCTGCGTTTTTCTGCTTTTAATTTGCCAATAGCGCTATATACTACTATCCATCAATTTCTTGTTTTTTATGCGTGTTTTTCATGCCGCCATTTCCGTAAGTGCTTTAATATCAAGGGCTGAAGCGGTCATCAGTGAACAAGAGAACTTCTGGCCTTTCTCCGTCAAAACATAGCGGTTGGCCCTCGGAACTTTGCGGATTAGACCGTGTGCCCGCAGCATCTTTATCCGTCGGGTCGTTCGTCCGGAATATTTCTTTTGCTGATCCTTGCCGGATTGTTCGGATTCCCGGTAAAGCCACTTACGCAAATCATGGTTGCGGAATCCATTTATCGCGTTTTCGCCTTTGGACAGGAACATCAGCATCTGGTAATCATCCTGCTGCCAGGGATTCAAACCTCGATACCTCTTGCCCTCTTTGACAACCTTGTTACAAGCGCTGCTCACCACTTCTTTCAGTTTCTCCTCTACCTGAGCCGCCGCCAAAGCATCCCCATAACGATCATTGCATTGTTGGCTCACCTCACACCGTCGATGAAGATCGCTTACGCCCTTACGCATCTTCTGCCATGACGCCGGTTTGCCTTCATCATCATTGGGACTCCGAAAGACCTTAAAGTCCCGCGTATTATTGATCGTTGTCTCAATACGCAAGAGACTACCGCTCTTGTTATACATCTTCACTGAATTATAATTCACACTGTGCTTGACCCGTATACCTTCATAGCGTCTTCGATAGTCGCTGATAACCTCATCAGGGGCAGCGCCTGCAAGGTTACGCCTACCCAAATACTTCATCACCGAAGAACTGTCGCAAACCCGCATCGCATGATGAACAAACGATGGAAACAACTCCTCCAATGCCTCAACCGATTTAAACATGATGTCCGTCGCCCACTCCGTCTCATCCGCAGACCAGTAATACTCCGGTTCCAACGGACGAAGAATCTGCGACAATGCCGGGCAACTGCCCAACGCAAGCCCGTTCAGCAGCTTCGCCCAGTCAGTCTTAAGCTGCTCATGGAGCAGAACCTGCGCAGCCGCAATATCCTCTATACGCACAAAACAGTTGCCGTCCTTAACATAATCAATACCTTGCTTCTGAAGTTGCCGCTCCAGCCAATGACGACCATTGAGACAAATGAAAATATTAAACGGCGCCCAACTCTGGATACGAACATGACCAAAACCAAACACTGGATCGTTAAAATAATGATACCTAAATCCTGCAAACGATTTTCGCAATGCGAAAATCAGTATTTTCCACTACCAAGATTGGCAAAAAGCGATAACAGATATCCGTTTTTTAGCAATTGTGGTAGCGCTATTGTACTACTTTAAACAAAAAGACATGGGAAATTGTCGGAAACGTGCTCTCTGATGCAATGAAAATCAAGATAGGGATGTACTGTCTCCATCTGCGGTATACTTACCACTCTCAAAAGACTAAAAAAACGAAATACAACGTCGGTTTTCTACTGAAAAACTACATCCAGTGACATGCGTTCCCACTTTTCCCATTCCTCCTGATGGAGAAATTTCTCCGGCAATTTTAATGTCATCTGCCGGCTTCTCTCCACCAGTTTCCCTGCCACACGGATTAACCACAGTCTCATCGTCTTTACTTCCCACTTTTGTATCACTCCACCACTGAGCAATCCCATCCACTTCAAAAGATTATACGCTAACACCGCACACTGAAATAGCGCAGCATTGGCCAAAAATTCACCCGTACGTATGTGCCCCGCATTCATCTGTCCTTTACTCTCTTCTATCAAAGTCTCGCAGGTAGCCCTCTTTCCATAACAACGATGCGCTTCCATCGGACTTAACCGCTCCGTTGTAACGTAACAAAAATACTCATACACGGACACTTCTACTAATTTCTTTTCTCTTTTGACCAATTGCCGCACTGCCACAAAACGTCTCGCACGATCCCACCCTGCACATCGATACCAAAATTCAGCCTGTTCCCATCCTGGCTCCCCTTTCACCTCATTCCATTTCTGCCCTTCAAGCAATCCTTCCAGATTCTTCAGCTTTACCTTAATCAGATATCCCGCCAATATTGACTCAAGGTATTCAAGTAATTCTCCGGTAAAAAAACCGCTGTCTCCCCGAAATACCACCCTTACCCCCTTATTCATGTACGCCATACATTCATTCATGAACTCTACTACTCCGTTACTCGTGTAGGCGCTTCCACACCGGAACCAACT
>NZ_JAENDM010000146.1:0-2367 GCF_019375075.1 Escherichia sp. XD33 | reverse complement strand
AATGCGATGGGCAGCGACTACATCCGCGAGGTGAATGTGGTGAAGTCTGCCCGTGTCGGTTATTCCAAAATGCTGTTGGGTGTTTATGCCTACTTCATAGAGCATAAGCAGCGCAACACCCTTATCTGGTTGCCGACGGATGGTGATGCCGAGAACTTTATGAAAACTCACGTTGAGCCGACCATCCGTGATATTCCATCGCTGCTGGCGCTGGCCCCGTGGTATGGCAAAAAGCACCGGGATAACACGCTCACCATGAAGCGTTTCACCAATGGTCGTGGCTTCTGGTGCCTGGGCGGTAAAGCGGCAAAAAACTACCGTGAAAAGTCGGTGGATGTGGCGGGTTATGATGAACTTGCTGCTTTTGATGATGATATTGAACAGGAAGGCTCTCCGACGTTCCTGGGTGACAAGCGTATTGAAGGCTCGGTCTGGCCAAAGTCCATCCGTGGCTCCACGCCCAAAGTGAGAGGCACCTGTCAGATTGAGCGTGCAGCCAGTGAATCCCCGCATTTTATGCGTTTTCATGTTGCCTGCCCGCACTGCGGGGAGGAGCAGTACCTTAAATTTGGCGATAAAGAGACGCCGTTTGGCCTCAAATGGACGCCGGATGATCCCTCCAGCGTGTTTTATCTCTGCGAACATAATGCCTGCGTCATCCGCCAGCAGGAGCTGGACTTCACTGATGCCCGTTATATCTGCGAAAAGACCGGGATCTGGACCCGTGATGGCATTCTCTGGTTTTCGTCATCCGGTGAAGAGATTGAGCCGCCGGACAGCGTGACCTTTCACATCTGGACGGCGTACAGCCCGTTCACCACCTGGGTGCAGATTGTCAAAGACTGGATGAAGACGAAAGGGGATACGGGAAAACGTAAAACCTTCGTGAACACCACGCTCGGTGAGACATGGGAAGCGAAAATCGGTGAACGTCCGGATGCTGAAGTGATGGCAGAGCGGAAAGAGCATTATTCAGCGCCCGTTCCTGATCGTGTGGCTTACCTGACTGCCGGTATCGACTCCCAACTGGACCGCTACGAAATGCGCGTATGGGGATGGGGGCCGGGTGAGGAAAGCTGGCTGATTGACCGGCAGATTATTATGGGCCGCCACGATGATGAACAGACGCTGCTGCGTGTGGATGAGGCCATCAATAAAACCTATACCCGCCGGAATGGTGCAGAAATGTCGATATCCCGTATCTGCTGGGATATTGGCGGGATTGACCCGACCATTGTGTATGAACGCTCGAAAAAGCATGGGCTGTTCCGGGTGATCCCCATTAACGCCAGCAAACTGGAGCAGTTTTCGAAAGAGTGGAAGGACGCCAACGATAAGTGGAATGCCATGTGGGGCGTCAAAATTGAGCAGACCAAAGACGGCAAACATTATGTCGCGGGTATTGGCCTCAGCATGGAGGACACGGAGGAAGGCAAACTGAGCCAGTTTCTGGTTGCCGCTAACCGTATCGCGTTTATTGATCCGTCTAATGGCAACACAAGACCAATGTTTGTTGGTCAGGGCGATCAGATATTCATGAACGACGTGTTCCTGAAACGCCTGACGGCTCCGACCATTACCAGCGGCGGTAATCCTCCGGCATTTTCCCTGACACCGGACGGAAAGCTGACCGCTAAAAATGCAGATATCAGTGGCAGTGTGAATGCGAACTCCGGGACGCTCAACAACGTTACGATAAATGAGAACTGTCAGATTAAAGGGAAACTGTCAGCCAACCAGATTGAAGGCGATATTGTCAAAACAGTGGGTAAGGCTTTCCCACGGGACTCCCGGGCACCGGAGCGGTGGCCATCAGGGACCATTACCGTCAGGGTTTATGACGATCAGCCGTTTGACCGGCAGATTGTTATTCCGGCGGTGGCATTCAGCGGCGCTAAACATGAGCGGGAGAATAACGATATTTATTCGTCATGCCGCCTGATAGTACGGAAAAACGGTGCTGAAATTTATAACCGTACCGCGCTGGATAATACGCTGATTTACAGTGGTGTTATTGATATGCCTGCCGGTCACGGTCACATGACACTGGAGTTTTCGGTGTCAGCATGGCTGGTAAATAACTGGTATCCCACAGCAAGTATCAGCGATTTGCTGGTTGTGGTGATGAAGAAAGCCACTGCAGGCATCACGATTAGCTGAATTTTATAACCCAGATACGGGCGCCAGAAATGGCGCCTTTTTTATTGCAGAAAAGCGAGAGGTAATTATGCGTAAAGTTTATGCCGCCATTTTGTCCGCAGCCATCTGTCTGGCCGTATCAGGTACGCCTGCATGGGCGTCTGAACACCAGTCCACACTGAGCGCAGGGTATCTTCATGCCCGTACGAACGTACCCGGCAGCGATAA
>NZ_JAENDM010000145.1:0-2454 GCF_019375075.1 Escherichia sp. XD33 | reverse complement strand
TGCTGAATGAAGAGAACCCGCATCAGCTGCAGCAGCTTATCCGGCTGCCGGGGCAGCAGTATGATGAGGAGTCCGGCCTGTATTACAACCGCCACCGCTATTATGACCCGCTGCAGGGGCGATATATCACTCAGGATCCGATTGGACTGAAGGGGGGATGGAACCTGTATGGATATCAATTGAATCCGATATCAGACATCGACCCCCTGGGTTTATCTATGTGGGAGGATGCAAAATCGGGGGCATGTACTAATGGTCTTTGCGGCACACTATCCGCTATGATAGGTCCAGATAAATTTGATTCTATAGATAGCACCGCATATGACGCCTTAAATAAAATAAATAGCCAATCTATTTGCGAAGATAAAGAGTTCGCTGGTTTAATATGTAAGGATAATAGTGGCAGATATTTCTCAACAGCACCTAACCGAGGAGAAAGAAAAGGATCATATCCATTCAATAGCCCTTGCCCTAATGGTACTGAGAAAGTATCAGCTTATCATACTCATGGTGCAGATAGTCATGGAGAATATTGGGACGAAATATTTTCAGGTAAAGATGAGAAAATAGTTAAAAGTAAAGATAACAATATCAAGTCATTTTATTTAGGTACGCCCAGTGGTAATTTTAAAGCAATAGATAACCACGGGAAGGAAATAACAAACAGAAAAGGATTACCTAATGTCTGCAGAGTTCATGGTAATATGTAAAAAAATATTGTTTAGGAACTGTGTCATTGTATCTTTGTTTGTTTTTACATACAACACATGGGCGCAGTGTAATAATAATATTAAAATAATGCGCAAGTATGAAAGTGAAGGTAAATATACCGTTAGAAATTTGGTTAAAAATAAAGCTATAGCATTGGAATTAGCTGAGATATATGTTAAGAATCGTTATGGACAGGATGCCGCAGAAGAAGAAAAACCATACGAAATCACTGAGTTAACAACAAGTTGGGTTGTTGAAGGTACCATTCACTCAGACCAAATTGCTGGTGGGGTTTTTATTATAGAAATAGGCAAAAATGATGGGAGAATTCTGAATTTTGGCCACGGAAAATAAGTATGTAAGGATAATCAAACATCGTGTGCGCTGATGGCAGAGTAGGTGGAGGACTCCAGACAGTCAAACGATAGAAAAAGATAGCCTTTATGGAGGTTCCTGCAATGTCAAATACATACCAGAAAAGAAAGGCAAGTAAAGAGTATGGTTTATATAATAAATGTAAGAAACTAAATGATGATGAATTATTTCGCTTACTTGATGATCGCAATTCCTTGAAAAGGATTTCATCTGCCAGAGTATTACAGTTAAGAGGGGGGCAAGACGCTGTTAGATTGGCAATTGAATTCTGCACTGACAAAAATTATATCCGTAGAGATATCGGAGCATTTATACTCGGGCAAATATAAATTTGCAAAAAATGCGAAGATAATGTTTTTAATATTTTGAACAATATGGCATTGAATGATAAGAGTGCTTGCGTTCGAGCTACGGCAATCGAGTCAACGGCCAGGGAAAGATCATCAAAAGTTCACTTTTTGCACTAAATAATTCGCATTTTATGTTTAAAAATTGAGATATTCCTTATTACCTGAAGCTGTTTTTTATTGCTTATACATGATCAAATACTCCTTACCTAATTAAGGAGAACAAAATGGAACTTAAAAAATTGATGGAACATATTTCTATTATCCCCGATTACAGACAAACCTGGAAAGTGGAACATAAATTATCGGATATTCTACTGTTGACTATTTGTGCCGTTATTTCTGGTGCAGAAGGTTGGGAAGATATAGAGGATTTTGGGGAAACACATCTCGATTTTTTGAAGCAATATGGTGATTTTGAAAATGGTATTCCTGTTCACGATACCATTGCCAGAGTTGTATCCTGTATCAGTCCTGCAAAATTTCACGAGTGCTTTATTAACTGGATGCGTGACTGCCATTCTTCAGATGATAAAGACGTCATTGCAATTGATGGAAAAACGCTCCGGCACTCTTATGACAAGAGTCGCCGCAGGGGAGCGATTCATGTCATTAGTGCGTTCTCAACAATGCACAGTCTGGTCATCGGACAGATCAAGACGGATGAGAAATCTAATGAGATTACAGCTATCCCAGAACTTCTTAACATGCTGGATATTAAAGGAAAAATCATCACAACTGATGCGATGGGTTGCCAGAAAGATATTGCAGAGAAGATACAAAAACAGGGAGGTGATTATTTATTCGCGGTAAAAGGAACCCAGGGGCGGCTAAATAAAGCCTTTGAGGAAAAATTTCCGCTGAAAGAATTAAATAATCCAGAGCATGACAGTTACGCAATCAGTGAAAAGAGTCACGGCAGAGAAGAAATCCGTCTTCATATTGTTTGCGATGTCCCTGATGAACTTATTGATTTCACGTTTGAATGGAAAGGGCTGAAGAAATTATGCGTGGCAGTCTC
>NZ_JAENDM010000144.1:0-2484 GCF_019375075.1 Escherichia sp. XD33 | reverse complement strand
TTAGATTGATTTAAAACTTCATTTTTAATTTAAAAGGATCTAGGTGAAGATCCTTTTTGATAATCTCATGACCAAAATCCCTTAACGTGAGTTTTCGTTCCACTGAGCGTCAGACCCCGTATATCGCTTGCTGATTACGTGCAGCTTTCCCTTCAGGCGGGATTCATACAGCGGCCAGCCATCCGTCATCCATATCACCACGTCAAAGGGTGACAGCAGGCTCAGAAGACGCTCCAGTGTGGCCAGAGTGCGTTCACCGAAAACGTGCGCCACAACTGTCCTCCGTATCCTGTCATACGCGTAAAACAGCCAGCGCTGACGTGATTTAGCACCGACGTAGCCCCACTGTTCGTCCATTTCAGCGCAGACAATCACATCACTGCCCGGTTGTATGCGCGAGGTTACCGACTGCGGCCTGAGTTTTTTAAGTGACGTAAAACCGTGTTGAGGCCAACGCCCATAATGCGGGCAGTTGCCCGGCATCCAACGCCATTCATGGCCATATCAATGATTTTCTGGTGCGTACCGGGTTGAGAAGCGGTGTAAGTGAACTGCAGTTGCCATGTTTTACGGCAGTGAGAGCAGAGATAGCGCTGGTGTCCGGCAGTGCTTTTGCCGTTACGCACCACCCCGTCAGTAGCTGAACAGGAGGGACAGCTGATAGAAACAGAAGCCACTGGAGCACCTCAAAAACACCATCATACACTAAATCAGTAAGTTGGCAGCATCACCCGATGCAGCTTTCGTCAATCATGACAGTTATGAGTTTTCCGGTTACTTATCCATTTTTGCCAGCGTGTTCCGCAACATCTGTTTTACTGTTTACACAGCACTCTTCACGTAAGAATTCGATGATAGCTTCCAGTATTTCGTATTGAGAGACACACATGAGCGTTCGACTCTCCCGGTTTTGTGTGACGAGCCCTACTGATACCAGGGCTGAAATATGATGACTTAACGTTGATGAGGGAATGCCAAGCTGCTTTTGCAATTCACCTACAGGCAAACCTTGTTCTCCAGCTTTTACAAGATGTTTGAATATGAACAAACGGGTCGGGTGACCCAGCTCTTTTAGTGCTTTAGCTACTTCTTCCAGTTGCATGTGACAACCCTCTGTCTAATGATATTTCGATAATACCAGAAATATCTTGACCAGAATTATATTTCGATTATTCTAGAAACGTAGATTTTGTCAAGAGGGTTTAGTATGAATAGTTGGATTTCTATGCTGCAAGATGCCGCAGAGATGTTTTTGTTTTTGGCCGTCGAGCTATCTTTGCTGTTTATTGTCATCAGTGCCGGTGTGAGCCTGATAAGGCAAAAGGTCCCGGACCATAAAATCCAGCAATTGATAGGGGCGAAAAAAGGAAAAGGCTACCTGCTGGCCTCGTTGTTGGGAGCCGTTACCCCTTTCTGTAGTTGCTCAACAATTCCAATGCTACGAGGGTTGTTGTCGGCGAAAGCAGGGTTTGGTCCGACACTCACTTTTTTGTTTGTTTCACCGTTGCTTAATCCCATTATCGTGGGGTTAATGTGGGTTACCTTTGGCTGGAAAGTAACTTTGTTGTACGCGATCATCGCTGCCGGTGTCTCAGTCCTTGCCAGTATCGTATTGGATTTACTAGGATTTGAACGTCATATTGTTGATCACAAAAACTCAGCATCAAGTGGTTGCACCACGAAATGCGATGATTCCGAAGCTTCGGTAAAAACGTCGGCGGGTTCCAGTTGTTGCAGCACTAGCTCGACTCAATTGCCTTTAAAAACGAGTTGCTGTACTTCATCAGCGAACCCCATAATTAACTTAAGGACGGTAAAGAACGAGCAGAACGTATCAGCGTGTTGTTCATCAATATCATCTGAACAACCAGCTGTTAGCTGTTGCAGCAGCGAGAATCTGGGCAATGTGAATCTCACAACGAATACCACCTCTGGCCCAATAAAGTTAGCTATGAAAGATGCCTTACAGCAGTTTAAGGATGTTCTGCCTTATCTTTTGTTAAGTGTATTAATAGGTTCATTTATTTATGGCTTTATCCCTTCAGAGTGGATTGCAGCTCATGCCGGAGCAGATAATCCCTTAGCCATACCGCTGAGTGCAGTTGTTGGTATTCCGTTGTATATCCGCGCAGAGGCAGTGATACCACTTGCATCAGTGCTGATGACTAAAGGAATGGGCCTGGGGGCATTAATGGCCTTGATAATCGGTAGTGCTGGAGCGAGTTTGACAGAAGTAATACTGCTTAAATCAATGTTCAGAATGCCTATGATAGTCGCTTTTCTGACAGTAATCCTGGGTATGGCCATACTTATGGGGTATCTGACCCAATTGCTTTTTTAATAATAATAGTAAGGGTCTTCTGGTGGCACTGTTGCAAATAGTCGGTGGTGATAAACTTATCATCCCCTTTTGCTGATGGAGCTGCACATGAACCCATTCAAAGGCCGGCATTTTCAGCGTGACATCATTCTGTGGGCCGTACG
>NZ_JAENDM010000143.1:0-2614 GCF_019375075.1 Escherichia sp. XD33 | reverse complement strand
ATTTTCTGGTGCGTACCGGGCTGAGAGGCGGTGTAAGTGAACTGTAGTTGCCATGTTTTACGGCAATGAGAGCAGAGATAGCGCTGATGTCCGGCAGTGCTTTTGCCGTTACGCACCACGCCTTCAGTAGCGGAGCAGGAAGGACATCTGATGGAAATGGAAGCCACGCAAGCACCTTAAAATCACCATCATACACTAAATCAGTAAGTTGGCAGCATTACCCATATGTTATCCAATTACCAAGGTCTTTTGTTGTTATAGCCATTAGATCCTTATTTGAATTAAGGTTCGTTGGTGCTGTTAGCACTGTATCCATTTTTAACTTACCATTAGTTCCTCGCCCCCACCACGTCCATAGCGTGTCAGGTCCTATTACATTTGTATGTAACTCTTTAGCTAATTGGCTAGCAAATGAATTTTGTCCTTTACCTGTATTACAAGAAAATAACCAAACTGTCATCCCATCTTTATAATTCCCATCAAATTTAATTAGATATGCTAGATCTTTAGCTGTCATGATACTGCGCGTTGCGGATTCAATAGATGTGGGGGTACCATGCCCCCCGATTGTGAAAACGCCTGGGATATTAATCTCATCAGCTACAGAATGGATAAGATCACTTTCGGGGTATAAATTTATATCAACCAAACCTTGCGGATCTACATTTATGACCGGATTCAACGGATACTGATAAAAATTCCATCCCCCCTTCAGCCCAATCGGATCCTGAGTGATATACCGCCCCTGCAGCGGGTCATAATAGCGGTGGCGGTTGTAATACAGGCCGGACTCCTCATCATACTGCTGACCCGGCAGGCGAATGAGCTGCTGCAGATGATGCGGGTTCTCATCACTCAGCAGGTTGCCCCATTCATCATATTCTGCGCACTACGCTGTTGCCCCTTCCGTGCTGATGAGCGCCAGCGGCAGGCCGCGATGGTCGCAGTGGTACAGGTGGATTTTTCGCGCCGGCGTGTACACCGGGTCCATCTGGTTTTTCATCTGCTCCACGGTCAGGCCGCACGATGCCAGCCAGCGGCGGCTTTCCTCACTCACCCGGTCAGCCAGGATTTCACTTTCCAGCCGGTCGAGCATCTGCACCGTGCCGGCGGGAATCCCCCACTGTGCATAGGCAACTCACGCTATGAACGCTTCAGCTTATCAATAGCGGAAGTTATAATTTCATTGTCATCAAACTTGTACAACATAGTATCTAAAACAGGAAGTAGCGTTTTATCACCTAATTCACCCGCAGCTTCAATGATATCATCATAAACAGTATTTTTTTTTAACTCATCGCATAAAACAGATAAAACCCTTTTATCTTTTCTGTAGGAAAGTCCGATTATTGCTTCAATACGGACTTCCTCATTTTTATCCTGAAGCATCTCCACAAAACAATCCCTAATATCACTATTATCATATTTATTGATATTTATTGCAAATGCGGCCCAGTTTCTGACATCTCCATTTGGATCTTTTAACAGATTAATCAATAGTGGAATTGTTGCTTTATCATTGATAACAGAAATAGCAAATGCTGTAGCACGTCTGACATTAGTCGATTTATCAAAAGCAGTAATTTGAGATTGTTCTACTATTTTAGGTGAATAAATTGGGTTTTTCTTGCATCGCTGAGCCGTTGACTCGATTGCCGTAGCTCGAACGCAAGCGCTCTTATCATTCAATGCCATATTGTTCAAAATATTAAAAACATTATCTTCGCATTTTTTGCAAATTTTTATTTGCCCGAGTATAAATGCTCCGATATCTCTACGGATATAATTTTTATCAGAGCAGAACTCAATTGCCAATCTAACAGCGTCTTGCCCACCTCTTAACTGTAATACTCTGGCAGATGAAATCCTTTTCAAGGAATTGTGATCATCAAGTAAGCGAAATAATTCATCATCATTTAGTTTCTTACATTGATTATATAAACCATACTCTTTACTTGCCTTTCTTTTCTGGTATGTATTTGACATTGCAGGAACCTCCACAAGGGCTATCTTTTTTTATCGTTTGACTGTCTGGAGTGACGACAATTCCAGGCTTTCTGTGTGCTTTTTGCATCTTTAGCACTAATATCACCACAATCAATTAGTTCCTGAAGTACGTCACATCTGTCGGGTTTTTTCCCATCACTCCAGAATCTGTCATTTATTATGTCATTGACACGATCAGTTATCCCTGTGTCTGCAACATTTCCACGAGAAGCTATCATTGTTATATCTAATGCTAGTCCCGGATTATTCAATATTAGAGAGTCAAATATTCTTTGTGATGCTGTATCGTTCCACCATTTTGTCAATGCTTTTGCAGCATTATCATCTGCTTGCTGCTGTGCAGGGCTTTTGGGCCATGGAATTGGCAAGGGGAATGGTCTAGGAAAAACTTCTAACCCCAGAGGATCTGTATTCGTAACTGGATTCAACGGATACTGATAAAAATTCCATCCCCCCTTCAGCCCAATCGGATCCTGAGTGATATACCTCCCCTGCAGCGGGTCATAATAGCGGTGGCGGTTGTAATACAGGCCGGACTCCTCATCATACTGCTGCCCCGGCAGCCGGATAAGCTGCTGCAGCTGATGCGGGTTCTCTTCATTCAGCA
>NZ_JAENDM010000142.1:0-2663 GCF_019375075.1 Escherichia sp. XD33 | reverse complement strand
AGTGAACGCATGGCGTTCAAGCTGCACCGTCAGGGCATGATTATGGAAACCATCGGGAAAAATAACGCCGTCTGTAATGAATATCCGTCCCCAATCCTGCCCAAAGAACGCTGGCGTTACCAGATGGTGAATATGTACCCGGACAGCAGACAGTGCCACCCGTTCGGGCGCAGTGTGACCCGCTGGGAAACCGGGAAAAATCCGCCCAATACAAAGAAAAACTTCGGCTACCTGATGTGGCGTAAACGTAACTGTGTCTTCCTGTGAGGTGAATGATGAAGCTGAGTATGAAATCTCTGGCAGCACTGCTGATGATGCTGAACGGGGCGGTTATGGCGTCAGAAAACGTGAACACTCCTGAAAACCGCCAGTTCCTGAAGCAGCAGGAAAATTTAAGCAGACAACTGCGTGAAAAACCTGACCATCAGCTGAAAGCCTGGGCGGAGAAGCAGGTGCTGGAAAACCCCCTTCAGCGTTCAGATAACCATTTCCTGGATGAGCTGGTTCGTAAACAGCAGGCTTCGCAGGACGGGAAACCCCGGCAGGGTGCTCTGTATTTTGTGTCGTTTTCCATTCCCGAAGAGGGGCTGAAACGAATGCTGGGCGAAACCCGGCACTACGGTATACCCGCCACACTGCGGGGCATGGTGAACAATGACCTGAAGACCACCGCTGAAGCCGTGCTGTCCCTGGTGAAAGACGGCGCGACTGATGGTGTTCAGATCGACCCGACGCTGTTTTCACAGTACGGCATTCGCAGTGTACCGGCACTGGTGGTGTTCTGCAGTCATGGATACGACATCATCCGGGGAAACCTGCGGGTCGGCCAGGCGCTGGAGAAAGTGGCCGCCACGGGTGACTGCCGGCAGGTGGCTCATGATTTACTGGCAGGGAAAGGAGATTCCGGGAAATGAAACGTATTTTACCTCTGATACTGGCTCTGGTTGCCGGCATGGCACAGGCTGACAGCAACAGTGATTACCGGGCCGGCTCTGATTTTGCTCACCAGATCAAAGGACAGGGAAGCAGCAGTATTCAGGGCTTTAAGCCACAGGAGAGTATCCCCGGCTATAACGCGAATCCGGACGAGACAAAATACTATGGTGGCGTGACTGCCGGCGGGGATGGCGGCCTGAAAAATGACGGCACCACGGAATGGGCGACCGGTGAAACCGGAAAAACCATCACAGAGTCATTCATGAACAAGCCGAAAGACATTCTTTCACCGGATGCACCGTTTATCCAGACCGGCAGGGATGTGGTGAACCGGGCTGACAGCATTGTGGGAAACACCGGGCAGCAGTGCAGTGCGCAGGAGATTAGCCGGAGTGAATACACGAATTACACCTGTGAGCGGGATTTACAGGTGGAGCAGTACTGCACACGAACTGCCCGTATGGAGCTGCAGGGGAGTACCACATGGGAAACCCGGACGCTGGAGTATGAAATGAGTCAGCTACCTGCACGTGAAGTGAATGGTCAGTATGTTGTCTCCATTACCTCTCCCGTTACCGGTGAAATTGTCGATGCGCATTACAGCTGGAGTCGTACTTACCTGCAGAAGAGTGTACCTATGACAATTACAGTACTGGGAACCCCACTGAGCTGGAATGCCAAATACTCAGCAGATGCCTCATTTACACCAGTACAGAAAACACTGACTGCCGGTGTTGCTTTTACGTCATCTCACCCCGTCCGGGTCGGGAATACAAAATTCAGACGTCATACGGCAATGAAGCTGCGTCTGGTTGTCAGGGTAAAAAAAGCCTCGTACACCCCGTATGTTGTCTGGTCTGAAAGCTGCCCGTTCAGCAAGGAGCTGGGGAAACTGACAAAAACAGAATGTACGGAGGCTGGCGGGAACAGGACGCTGGTGAAAGATGGTCAGTCATACAGCATGTACCAGAGCTGCTGGGCATACCGGGACACGTATGTCACGCAGTCAGCAGACAAGGGAACCTGTCAGACCTACACCGACAATCCTGCCTGTACCCTGGTGTCACACCAGTGCGCCTTTTACTCCGAAGAAGGTGCCTGTCTGCATGAATATGCCACCTACTCCTGCGAGTCAAAAACATCAGGGAAAGTGATGGTCTGTGGGGGAGACGTCTTCTGTCTCGATGGCAAATGCGATAAGGCTCAGAGCGGGCAGAGTAATGATTTTGCCGAAGCCGTTTCTCAGCTGGCGGCACTGGCCGCAGCAGGTAAGGATGTTGCGGCGCTGAACGGGGTGGATGTCCGTGCTTTCACCGGTCAGGCGAAATTTTGTAAGAAGGCTGCAGCCGGATACAGCAACTGCTGTAAGGACAGCGGCTGGGGACAGGATATCGGGCTGGCCAAATGCAGCAGTGATGAAAAGGCCCTGGCTAAAGCAAAATCAAACAAACTGACCGTCAGTGTCGGAGAGTTCTGTTCGAAGAAAGTGCTGGGTGTCTGCCTGGAGAAAAAACGCAGTTACTGTCAGTTTGATTCGAAGCTGGCGCAGATAGTCCAGCAGCAGGGGCGCAACGGACAGCTGCGTATCAGTTTTGGCAGTGCGAAGCATCCTGACTGTCGGGGGATTACGGTTGATGAGCTGCAGAAAATTCAGTTCGACAGACTGGATTTCACTAACTTCTACGAAGACCTGATGAATAACCAGAAAATCCCGGACAGTGGCGTTC
>NZ_JAENDM010000141.1:0-2726 GCF_019375075.1 Escherichia sp. XD33 | reverse complement strand
TTATTCAGAATATATTGCGTGATTTCCTGAATACGCATGGGATGAAGAAACGCCTGCTGATTTTCAGCCGCACTTAGTTTTTTCTCGTCAGTTTCTGTCTCTAAAGACTTAAACTGTGGCCGCACATCGTTGTAGTCCACCTTGAATTTGAGCACTTTTTCGTCACGAATCGCATCGGTAATCACATACGAATGCAATTCACGGCCAAATACGCTGGCGGTCGTTTCTGAGCCTAAAGCGTTTTCCGGGAAAATAGGTGTGCCGGTAAAACCAAACTGATAATAGCGTTTGAATTTCTTCTTCAGGTTTTTCTGCGCTTCTCCAAACTGGCTGCGGTGACATTCATCAAATATAAACACCACTTGCTGATTGTATACAGGCAGGTCGCTTTCTGCTTTCATCAGGTTATTAAGTTTCTGAATAGTGGTGACGATAATTTTGTTATCGTCCTTATCCAGATTTCGTTTTAGACCTGCGGTATTTTCCGAGCCGTTAACACTATCTGGCGAAAAACGCTGATATTCCTTCATGGTCTGGTAATCGAGGTCTTTCCTGTCGACCACGAAGAAGACTTTATCAATAAAGTCCAGTTCTGTTGCCAGACGCGCGGCTTTAAAGCTGGTCAGTGTTTTACCGGAACCAGTGGTGTGCCAGATAAAGCCACCGCTTTCGGGGTTAGACCAGTTTTTCGCTTTATAGGAGCTGTTGATTTTCCATAAAATTCGTTCGGTAGCTGCAATCTGGTACGGTCGCATCACCAGTAGCGTCTGATTACTGTCAAACACGCTGTAGTTCACCAGAACATTCAGCAGAGTATGTTTCTGGAAAAAGGTAGCGGTAAAATCTTTGAGGTCTTTAATCAGCGTGTTGTCTGATTTCGCCCAGTTCATGGTGAAGTCAAAACTGTTTTTATCGCGCTTTGTTGTGTTGGCAAAATAACGGGTATCGGTGCCGTTAGAAATGACAAACAGTTGCAGATACTTAAACAGGGAGTTTTCGCTGTTAAAACTCTCTTTACTGTAACGATGTATCTGGTTGAAAGCCTCACGAATCGCCACGCCGCGCTTTTTCAGTTCGATTTGTACCAGTGGTAAGCCATTAACCAGGATCGTGACGTCATAACGGTTAGCATGAGAACCCGTCTGTTCAAACTGCTGGATAATCTGCACCTTATTGCGCATGAGATTCTTTTTATCTATCAAATAGATGTTCTCAAGTCGCTCGTCATCAAAAATAAAGTCGCAAATATAGTCGATATGGATTTTACGGGTCTTATCCAGAATGCCATCGCTCGGGTTGTCCAGATACTGCTCCGTGAAACGCCGCCACTCGCTGTCATTAAACACCACACCATTGAGGCTCTGAAGCTGTTCCCGAACGTTGGCCAGCATCGCTGACTGTGATTTTACCGAAATAAATTCATAGCCCTGATTCCGTAGGTCCTGTATCAGTTCGCGTTCCAGGTCCGATTCGCTCTGGTAGCTGTCGCCTGTTGGCTCAGCTTTGATGTACTTATCAAGAACGATAAAATTATTGGATTCAGCAATGGTGTGTGTCTGATGAGTCATAGCGCATCCTTTGTGCCGTCTGGCAAGGGCCGGAAGGGCTTTAAGGGCGACTTCCGGCGTGTAAAAAATAGTCTATATACTGACCGGGTGTTAAGGTGGCCCGGTCGGTAGCAATGGTCAATTAATTACTGACAGTTTCAGGTTTCGGGAAACTGAACAGTAAATCACGATAATACTCGTATTGTTTCTGGCGCAACTCGATTTCACGCGGGAGACCTTCGGTGATGGAGTTGGTCAGGGCGTCGAATTTATCAAGAATAGATACAATTCGTTTTTGTTCAGCTATGCATGGAATTGGGATTCGGAACTGTCTAAGATTTGTCAGATTGAGCATTCCATAGTTACGCATTTCAGATTTAAGCGTATTGTATAAATTTGTCAAGAAATAGAATATGAATTTATCAGCAATAATATTTTCTTTAGTGGACTTTATGCTGGCTATATTTTGATTGGTTGTTGCTTCAAACTCAAGAAATGCAGTTTTAAATATAGTCGCACCAACAAGTGCGATTAAAGTGGTATTCTTAGGAAGAAGTTTTGCAGTGGATTTTTTTAATCCTAGCTCGCTTATAAAATCTTTCGAAAAATAAACAGGTTTATTATTACATGATTCCGATTTTAACCATGGAATTGACCCATTATCCCAGTATTCTGCTTTAGATTTTGAGGGGGTTCCTCCAGCGCAAATATGAAATAACTCTTCATTTCCCAAAGTTGTCCAATTAACCTCACCCTCTTTAAAACTCAACAACTGGTCGCGATAGTAGTTGTACTGTTTTTTACGCATGTTAAGCTCAGCGGTAAGCTCAGCGGTAAGCTCAGCGGTAAGTGCAGTAAATTTATCCAGAATCCGAACGATTTCAGACTGGATGGCAAGGGATTTTTCCGGATTATCCGGGCAGGGGATTGGTACAGGTATATTTTCAACCTGATGACTCATTAACTTGGGGTTTCCCATTCCTGAGTAAACATGTTTTTTGGCTTCTATTGTTAGCCAGTAAAACAGAAATTTGTAGATTAATGGGTATTTACTTTTTAAGGAAGGTGCGAATAAGTCCGAGATGTGAGATCATCGTGTTGTAACCTGAACCCAGAATGAGTAACCGGATGAGCCAGCAACTGACTTTTGCCGACAGTGAGTTTTCCAGTAAACGCCGC
>NZ_JAENDM010000140.1:0-2793 GCF_019375075.1 Escherichia sp. XD33 | reverse complement strand
TTCCAGCGCCATCTCTTCCACGGTTTTCAGCTGGAAGCCGTCCTGGAACACCACGGTCACTTCGTTGCCCGCACCAATCGGTATCACCGGGTGATACTGTTCGGCACGTTTGATGTAGTAGTCACTGAGCGTCTGTGCGGCTTTCGATGCGCCGCCACCGATACCCATTTTCAGGACATCACCAGCCCCGTAAGCGGCTGTGGCACCCAGCCCGACAGCCGGCTGGGAGGCGCGCTCCATTCCCTGACCGATACCGTCAACAAATCCCGCGCCCCATGCCCAGCCGAGGATTTTGCCGTTACGCATCACCACTTCGCCCTTGATACCGTTTTTACCCCGGAAGCTGACATGCCCCTTAATCGGCATATCAATAGTTTTGCCGTCCTTCAGGCAACTGATATTGCGGGTGCGTACAATGGCACGCTCACTGGACACATCACCCCAGGCTTCCAGACCCACAAAACATCCCGTTGCGTCATACGTCTTGCTGTTCGGCATTTCCACCAGGCCGGTGATACGCAGCTGCATCGGCACCGTGGATTCATTACCGGTGACAGAGGCATTGGCATCCGCCCCTTCAATCAGCATGGCTTTCGCAAAACTTCCTGA
Source organism: Escherichia sp. XD33 (assembly GCF_019375075.1). NCBI lineage: Bacteria > Pseudomonadati > Pseudomonadota > Gammaproteobacteria > Enterobacterales > Enterobacteriaceae > Escherichia > Escherichia sp. XD33. Next base: position 2,184 of record NZ_JAENDM010000140.1, on the reverse strand, counting down.
CGGAATGTACGGCAGTGATGGTCCCTGTTTTCCCTCATTACGGGTAAACACCTTACGCTGTATCCGGTTAGGCACCGGCACAGACTGGTAGGTCACCTGTGGTGGTGGCGTGACACCATTCCCGGGATAAAACGCCGTCGGCGGTGGAACAGCAACGCTGCCCTGCGGCGGGAAGGATACGGGGGTGTTTCCTGGCTGTGGTTCGCCTTCCGGCCCGGGCGGTGAGGCTGGCGTCTGCGGTACAGGCTCACCGGTCGCGGTGACGGGATTTGCACCCAGGGCTTTCACCTGCTCTGCCAGGGCAGCATTATCCTGTCCCAGCTTTTCAATACGACGCTGGTCATCACCGCGCTGTTTGTTCAGGACATCCAGTTCACGACGGATTTCCTCATACTGCTTCTGCATCTGCGCTGCCGTCACCTGCATCTCTGTGGTGGCATGCTGACGCACCTTGTCATCAAAGGTCGTATCCACCACACCGGTCATATCCGGCACAGGCTCCTGTTCAGCCACGGTTTCACCGTTACCGGACATGTCCACATCAGACAGATACAGTGCCCCACCAATCGCGGAGGCTGTACCGACAACCACAATCCCCAGCCACAGGTACTGCTTGCGTTTCACAATGGTATTGATACTGGCCATCAGTTGCCCTCCCCGTCACGGATGACATACACATCCATGCGCGCACCTGCCAGTAACTGGCTGGCAGGCTGGCTGAACATCACGGCACGGGTTCCCGGCTGCCAGAAGTCACTTTCCCGGATATTCAGGGCAGACAGCGTTTTATTTTCCACGGCAAAGCGGACCATCTTCAGGTGATTCCCCGTCCATACGGCATCTGCCACTGAAGACAGCCCCGCCGGGGCCTGCAGGGTTTCCTTTGTCACCGGGACCTGATACCAGCCTGCGGGTAATTTTCCGCCACGGACGGCCTGGCTGATGGTCACAAGCAGGGATTCGTAAGGCGTGGACGTTTCCCACGCACCGGCTTCTTCTCCGGTTCCGCGCAGGTCACTGACCAGCTGAATGGTACGCCCCGCGCCTTCACGGGGAACGGCCTGAATGGAAAGATTCAGACCTCGTTCTGTTTCCAGAATGAACGTAAAGGGCTTTTTGTTGACGGTGGCAACCACCACACCGCCGGAGGCGGTCTGCTCATTATTGGTCAGGGCACCATCCAGACTGTTCACGGCGATAATCCGGTCACCGGGAACGGTAAACAGATTCGGGCTGGTATTGCTAATGGCAATACTGGCCTGACCACCGTTCACCATTGGCACCACGGTGGGGGCCAGCGTACCGTTTGCGGCCATCACGCTGCAGGAAAAAAACAGGCTGCCGAATATTATTGCCGTATTATTTTTTCTCATCGTCTGTTTCCCCGAAATTATCCAGCCAGGTCACCCCGTTTTCCCGCTTCAGAATAAGGATGTAATGTTTGATATCAGTGAAAGGTTTTGAATCACCAATCCAGGTTTTAAGCACACCACGAATTTCCACACGGCCATACTGAGGCCAGACACGAACACTGGTCTGGAAAAAGGCTGAGTTCACGTTATCGGTTTTAATACGCTTCGCTTCTTCAGCCAGAATAACTTTCATCTGGTTCTGTGCGCCCGGGCGGATATATTGCAGAAGCGCCTGATGTGAGGCGTCGACGGTTTCTGATGAAACATTCAGACGGAGGGCAATAAATGACAGCGCCATCTGCTGTAAATAAGAGGCGTCGGCACTGTTCTGTGACACGGCAAAGGGGGCATTAAATGCCATTGGCGTCACGGCAGTGCGTTGCTCATTCTGAAGACGGTAGTTATTCACCCCCTGAATGACGTTAACAGAGAGGCTGAGAACAATAAGCACTGACATAAATATAAAGGCGATGGCCATTACACGACTGGTACTTAAACGGGCACCGTGTTCCATATAACAATCCTGGTATCAGTTCTATTTAATCCACTGCCGGAAACACGAATCGGGAACATTATGAAAAATACCGCGCAGCAGGGCTGTTGGCATATACCAGTAAATCAGGTCACGTAACCAGGAACTGCCCCGCCCTTTTTTCAGTTTTTTAATCCCGAAATAAACCAGAACCGCTGCACCAATACCGAACAGATATTTCGATGTTGTGATACCCCAGCCAATACAGATTGCTGCGGGGATCAGTTCATCCAGTGGCAG
>NZ_JAENDM010000139.1:0-2855 GCF_019375075.1 Escherichia sp. XD33 | reverse complement strand
GCCGCAACAACCGAAAAATGAAGGTTGCTGCGGCTTACTTGTCTGCGTTCTTGGAAGTGCTCATCTGCTGACTATCTCATGATTGAATTTGAATCGTAACAACTTTCAAGCAACTCTGCAAGGAGCCTTATTGTGCGCCCAACGCCGGAGTTAAGCCGCCGCGCGTAGCGCGGTCGGCTTGAACGAATTGTTAGACATCATTTACCAACTGACTTGATGATCTCGCCTTTCACAAAGCGAATAAATTCTTCCAAGTGATCTGCGCGTGAGGCCAAGTGATCTTCTTTTTGTCCCAGATAAGCTTGCTTAGCTTCAAGTAAGACGGGCTGATACTGGGCAGGTAGGCGTTTTATTGCCCAGTCGGCAGCGACATCCTTCGGCGCGATTTTGCCGGTTATTGCGCTGTACCAAATGCGGGACAACGTAAGCACTACATTTCGCTCATCGCCGGCCCAGTCGGGCTGCGAGTTCCATAGCTTCAAGGTTTCCCTCAGCGCCTCGAATAGATCCTGTTCAGGAACCGGGTCAAAGAATTCCTCCGCTGCCGGACCTACCAAGGCAACGCTATGTTCTCTTGCTTTTGTAAGCAGGATAGCTAGATCAATGTCGATCATGGCTGGCTCGAAGATACCCGCAAGAATGTCATTGCGCTGCCATTCTCCAAATTGCAGCTCGCGCTTAGCCGGATAACGCCACGGGATGATGTCGTCATGCACGACAAGGGTGACTTCTATAGCGCGGAGCGTCTCGCTCTCGCCAGGGAAAGCCGAAGCCTCCATAAGGTCATTGAGCAATGCTCGCCGCGTCGTTTCATCAAGCTTTACGGCCACAGTAACCAACAAATCAATATCGCTGTATGGCTTCAGGCCGCCATCCACTGCGGAGCCGTACAAATGCACGGCCAGCAACGTTGATTCCAGATGGCGCTCAATGACGCTTAGCACCTCTGATAGTTGGTTCGAAATTTCGATGGTCACCGCTACCCTCATGATGTCTAACACCAGAATTAAGCCGCGCCGCGAAGCGGCGTCGGCTTGAATGACTTGTTAGCGCCCACCTGCGACGCCAACCTCTTGCCACTGATAGTACTGCTTAGTAGCAATGGCCAGCATATCCAGGTCCTCCGGCGTGTCTCCGTACGCGTAGATGGTCGGATATGTCGCCAGGTCGTAGCGCTCACGGACCAAGCGAGCCTTCTCCGTCAAGACGCACTGCCGCCCTTCATAGCGGCCCGTTAGGATTCCGTCCGACTGTTGCAAGGAAGAACAGATGAGCTCAACGCCGTGCGAGTCGCACCACGGCTCCAAGTAAGCCTCAAGTCCGCCGGAAACAACGACAACCTTGTGCCCCTGCGCTTTGTGCCATGCGATGCGCTGCATTGCCTCGCCGCGGAGGGTATTGGGCAGGTAGCTCTGAGCGAAGTCACGACCTTGGGCCTCCAGGACCGAGGCCGGGATGCCGCTGTAAGCGAAGCGAACGATGACGCGACGGATCAGGGTGCCAGACAAGATCCCAATCTTATACCCAAGCACGAGCGGCGCCAGAAGCAGTTGTCCCACAAGCAGTCGACGTCGGCTCACGGACCGCCGCACAAAATCCGGCATCGTCTCGCGAGTGGTAATTGTGCCATCGAAGTCAAAGAGTGCGAGAGACATGCGTTGTGGGCGCTAACGCCTTGCTCACCGGAAAATTGCGAGCGCAGCGAGTAATTTTTCCGGTGCAGCAACTTGTTGTACGGTGCAACCGATAGCTATGACGTTTGCCCCTTAATCGCCTGGATAATCCTCGGCCAGTCTTCATGATGCAACTCATGTCCCGTGCCTTCGAGTGTCAGCATTTTTGAACCACGAATCGCATCTTTCAGTGCCAACCCATGCACATAAGGAAGTACAGGATCCTCCGTGCCGTGAATGATCAAAGTTGGTACAGCTATCTCATTTAATCTCCCGAGCCATCTCTCGCCACCACCTAAAGTAGTGTGGTTGAATGTTGTCAGGATATTCGGAGTGCGATCAAAATTTAACTCAGCGATGTTTTGTATCTTCTCAGCGTCAAAAGCATGCGCAGTACCTGAGTTGATTCGCCACGCTCCGACCTGATACGCGACGACAGCATCTCTATCAGACCAATCCAGCGATTCCGCCCGTTGGTGATACTCAATGATGGCAGGATCAAAAGCGGGCATATCCGGATCTGCATCTGCAAGCCGTTCTGAAGCAATCAGCGTCAAGCTCTTCACACGTTTCGGATACTTGAGAGCTACAAGCTGGGAAAGAAATCCCCCCAAAGACATGCCGACTAAATGAGCAGCTTCCAGACCATAACCATCAATGACGCGAACCACATCATCTGCTAATTCTTCAACGGAATATGGAGCCTGACCTGGCTCATAGCTTGTTGATTTCCCGGTATCACGGTGGTCGTACCGGATCACATAGCGACCCATTTTGGCAAGTTGGGAACAAAACTCATCAGGCCACCACACCGCAGACGACATTGCCCCCATGATCAGAATAATGGGTTCATGGGCCGGGTCGCCGAATGATTCGGTATAGAGTGAAATCGCTTTATCAACAACTACCTTTTCTTTCATACTTAAATTGCCTTCGAGTTCTACGTACAACTTTGTTTTAGGGCGACTGCCCTGCTGCGTAACATCGTTGCTGCTCCATAACATCAAACATCGACCCACGGCGTAACGCGCTTGCTGCTTGGATGCTCGAGGCATAGACTGTACAAAAAAACAGTCATAACAAGCCATGAAAACCGCCACTGCGCCGTTACCACCGCTGCGTTCGGTCAAGGTTCTGGACCAGTTGCGTGAGCGCATACGCTACTTGCATTACAGCTTACGA
>NZ_JAENDM010000138.1:0-2856 GCF_019375075.1 Escherichia sp. XD33 | reverse complement strand
GATTGACTTAATGGGTTATTGGAAATATTCCTGGCTCTTTCAACCAGTCTTCCAAGAGGAGAGAGAATAGCCAAAACACTAACAGAGCTTAAGCTTCCTGACATTAAAGTGGCTAACAATAAGCTGCTTATTGATGTATCAGTAAGCATGCCGGCAGCCATTGCGCTTGATATAATACTACCCCATATGAGCAAGAGTATTTTCACGGAAAAGCTAGCAGCCAATTTCGGCCTCGCGGCCTTCCCGCTTCTCAATTGAGCATATAATTTTTCCGCAGCCAAAACCTGCTCAGGTTCAGGCTTGGTCCTTACAGACTGGTATTCAACAATCGAACCATTCTTAGCTATTGGCGTTACATAAGCACTTACCCAATAGTGGTCGCCATTTTTACAGCGATTTTTTACTAGCCCCATCCATGAGCGGCCAGATTTTAATGTACTCCACATATGCTCAAATGCAGCAGGCGGCATATCTGGGTGTCTTACGATGTTGTGAGGCTGGCCTAATAGTTCTTCCTCAGTGAAACCACTGATTTTAATGAAGTCAGGATTAACGTACGTGATATGGCTTTGAGGGGAGGTAGTCGAAAGAATATTGGCATCTTTTGGGAGTTCTAAGTTTCGACCCGTCACTGGTAAATTCTGGCGCATAAGAACCTCAAGGGTTGGCTGTTTTATTTTATTGTTTTCGGCATTAAGCCCAATTTCTTGAGCGTTACGATAAAGCTAGCATGGAAACGATAGGTGCAAGCAAGTTAAGGGTTGCATCGCGCATGTCAATCTAGGCTATACCCTAACTTGATGTCAGGCAGGGCCGCGCCGCTTCGTCAGAATAGAGTCTGCTTTCCCATTTTTTGACACATGCCCGCGAAGGTTATAGATTTCAGCCTGACAGAAATGGGCTTTGAGGCACAACGGAACAGAAAGTGCACTTAAGCCGCCTTCAACCAAGGAGACATCGTGCAGGGGCACCGCATCGGCTACGTCCGGGTCAGCAGCTTTGACCAGAACCCGGAACGCCAGCTGGAACAAACCCAGGTGAGCAAGGTGTTCACCGACAAGGCATCGGGCAAGGACACCCAGCGCCCCCAGCTCGAAGCGCTGCTGAGCTTCGTCCGCGAAGGCGATACAGTGGTGGTGCACAGCATGGATCGGCTGGCCCGCAACCTCGATGACCTGCGTCGCTTGGTACAGAAGCTGACTCAGCGCGGCGTGCGCATCGAGTTCCTGAAGGAGGGCCTGGTGTTCACTGGCGAGGACTCGCCGATGGCCAACCTGATGCTGTCGGTGATGGGGGCCTTCGCTGAGTTCGAGCGCGCCCTGATCCGCGAGCGGCAGCGTGAGGGCATCGCCTTGGCCAAGCAGCGTGGCGCGTACCGGGGCCGCAAGAAAGCCCTGTCCGATGAGCAGGCTGCTACCCTGCGGCAGCGAGCGACGGCCGGCGAGCCCAAGGCGCAGCTTGCCCGCGAGTTCAACATCAGCCGGGAAACCCTCTACCAGTACCTCCGCACGGACGACTGACACATGCCGCGTCGCTTGATCCTCTCGGCCACGGAGCGGGACACCCTGCTTGCGCTGCCGGAAAGCCAGGATGACCTGATCCGCTACTACACCTTCAACGACTCCGACCTGTCGCTGATCCGCCAGCGACGCGGCGACGCCAACCGCCTCGGCTTCGCCGTGCAGCTCTGCCTGCTGCGCTACCCCGGTTACGCGCTGGGAACCGACAGCGAGCTGCCCGAGCCGGTCATCCTGTGGGTGGCGAAGCAAGTCCAGGCCGAGCCGGCGAGCTGGGCAAAGTACGGCGAGCGCGACGTGACCCGTCGCGAGCATGCCCAGGAACTGCGCACCTACCTGCAACTGGCCCCGTTCGGCCTGTCCGACTTCCGCGCCCTGGTGCGCGAGCTAACCGAGCTGGCCCAGCAGACCGACAAAGGCTTGCTGCTGGCCGGTCAGGCCCTGGAGAGCCTACGGCAGAAACGACGCATCCTGCCGGCGCTGAGCGTGATTGACCGGGCCTGCTCGGAAGCCATTGCGCGAGCCAATCGGCGGGTCTACCGCGCCCTGGTCGAACCACTCACGGACTCGCATCGGGCCAAGCTGGACGAGCTGTTGAAGCTCAAGGCCGGCAGCAGCATCACCTGGTTGACCTGGCTGCGCCAGGCACCGCTGAAACCCAACTCTCGGCACATGCTGGAACACATCGAGCGGCTGAAGACATTTCAGTTGGTGGACTTGCCCGAAGGCCTGGGCCGGCACATCCACCAGAACCGCCTGCTCAAGCTGGCCCGCGAGGGTGGGCAGATGACGCCCAAAGACCTCGGTAAGTTCGAGCCGCAGCGCCGCTACGCGACCCTGGCCGCCGTGGTGCTGGAGAGCACCGCGACCGTGATCGATGAGCTGGTCGATCTGCATGACCGCATCCTGGTCAAGCTGTTCAGCGGCGCGAAGCACAAGCATCAGCAGCAGTTCCAGAAGCAGGGCAAGGCGATCAACGACAAGGTGCGCCTGTACTCCAGGATCGGCCAGGCGCTGCTGGAAGCGAAGGAAAGCGGCAGCGACCCCTATGCCGCCATCGAGGCGGTGATTCCCTGGGACGAGTTCACCGAGAGCGTCAGCGAGGCCGAGCTGCTGGCCCGGCCGGAAGGCTTCGACCACCTGCACCTGGTCGGCGAGAACTTCGCCACCCTGCGCCGTTACACGCCGGCCTTGCTGGAGGTGCTGGAACTGCGCGCCGCGCCGGCCGCGCAAGGCGTGCTGGCAGCCGTGCAGACCCTGCGTGAGATGAACGCCGACAACCTGCGCAAGGTGCCGGCCGATGCACCCACGGCCTTCATCAAGCCGCGCTGGAAGCCGC
>NZ_JAENDM010000137.1:0-2879 GCF_019375075.1 Escherichia sp. XD33 | reverse complement strand
GGCAAAAGTGACGGCTATGCGGCAAAAGAAAGGGAACTCAAACAGCACATAATGGCACCGCTGATATCGTATTTCAGGGATGCTCGTGCCGAACTGGGTATAACGGCAAAACAAATTGCTGAAGCCACAGGTAAGAAAAATATGGTTTCCCACTGGTTTGGTGCCAGTCAGTGGCAGTTGCCGAATGAGGCTGACTACCGGAAGTTGCAGGCACTGTTTTCCCGTATAGCGGCAGAGAAATTTCAGGAACAACAACTGGAACAACCACACCACCAGCTGGTGGCATCTTATGATTCACTGAATCGCAAATATTCTGAATTGCTGGATGAGTTTAAAACTCTCCGGCGCTATTTCTCCGTATCAGTTTCCGTGCCTTATACCGACGTCTGGACGCATAAACCCGTTCAGTTCTACCCGGGTAAACATCCGTGTGAGAAGCCTGCGGATATGCTCCGGCAAATAATCAGTGCCAGTAGTCGACAAGGCGATCTGGTTGCTGATTTCTTTATGGGATCCGGTTCCACAATAAAAGCGGCAATGGCGCTGGGGCGTCGGGCGTTAGGTGTTGAACTTGAGTCAGAGCGGTTTAATCAGACGGTGAAAGAGGTAAGTGAACTGGTGGGGAAATAATTCTGGTGGCCACGTTGCGTGGCCTTTTTATTTCCAACACAGCACCCGCAAATATCGCGAGGTGAGAGATGACGAAATGCCTCATAACCCAAATACCTGGCCGGACTGGCTGGAGTTGTTTCAGAGCTGGTGGCGTGGAGATACGCCGCTGGGCGCAGTGATTATGTCGATTGTTATGGCTGGTTTGCGCATCGCCTATTTTGGCGGTGGTGGTGGCTGGAAGCGAAAAACGCTCGAGATTTTGCTATGTGGCGCTCTGACGTTGACCTTTGCATCCGCGCTTGAGTATGTCGGATGGCCTAAATCGCTTTCTGTTGCCATTGGTGGTGGGGTGGGGCTGATCGGTGTCGATGCTATTCGTGGGGCTGCAATGAGAGTAATCGGTAACAAGTTTGGTAGCTCGAAGGAGTAATTTATGCAGGTACTAAATTCCCAGCGTAAAGCTTTCCTGGATATGGTTGCATGGTCAGAAGGAACGGATAACGGGCGACAACCGACACGTAACCACGGTTATGATGTTATTGTCGGTGGTGAACTGTTTACTGATTACTCCGATCACCCTCGCAAACTTGTCACGCTAAACCCAAAACTCAAATCAACAGCAGCCGGACGTTACCAGCTTCTTTCCCGTTGGTGGGATGCCTATCGTAAGCAGCTTGGCCTGAAAGACTTCTCTCCGAAAAGCCAGGACGCTGTGGCATTGCAACAGATTAAAGAGCGTGGCGCTTTACCGATGATTGACCGCGGTGATATTCGTCAGGCAATCGACCGTTGCAGCAATATCTGGGCTTCATTGCCGGGCGCTGGTTATGGTCAGTTCGAGCATAAGGCTGACAGTCTGATTTCAAAATTCAAAGAAGCAGGCGGAACGGTCAGAGAGATTGAGGCATGAGCAGAGTCACCGCGATTATCTCCGCTCTGGTTATCTGCATCATCGTCTGCCTGTTATGGGCTGTTAATCATTACCGTGATAACGCCATCGCCTACAAAGCCCAGCGCGACAAAGCCACATCCATCATCGCTGACATGCAGAAGCGTCAACGTGACGTAGCAGAACTCGACGCCAGATATACAAAGGAGCTTGCTGATGCTAACGCGACTATCGAAAGTCTCCGTGATGATGTTTCTGCTGGGCGTAAGCGGCTGCAAGTCGCCGCCTCATGTGCAAAGTCAAAGACCGGAGCCAGCAGCATGGGCGATGGAGAAAGCCCAAGACTTACAGCAGATGCTGAACTCAATTATTACCGTCTCCGAAGTGGAATCGACAGGATAACCGCGCAGGTTAACTACCTGCAGGAGTACATCAGGACGCAATGCCTTCGATGATAGCGATAATTTTACTCATCATCCTTCACATTTGGCTCTGTAGACAGGGTGGTGCTCACTTCTGGAGTGAATCCAGATTAAACATCTCATTGCTGATGCTTGATATTGAGCATTTTGCGCGCGGTAAGGGGCTGCGTTGAGATAAGAGCCAGTCATTACAAATACCAAGATTTAGCCTCGCATTCGCGGGGCTTTTTATTGCCATTACAAAAGCACTTCCTACAGAGTGGCTTTGATAATGGCTTATACCCTACACGGGATAACTTAACTGATATCCCTTTTAAAGGATAAAGGTATTCAAGCCTGACACATCATGCGCTGTATCGTCGCCGTATTCCCGTATTAACAGAGACCGTAGCCCGACGGGGAACTCCTTCTGCGAGAGTGTGCGGGAATAATCAAAAACGATGCACACCGGGGTTACCGGGTACACATATTTCATCATGCCAGCGAGTCCGGTTCTGGCACGGAAGAAACCGGACGTTATGATTTAGTGCGGAAATATTTGTGTAGTGTTCTGAATGTTCTCAGTAAAGAGTAATGAATTATCAAAGGTATAGTAATACCTTTTGTTTTCGTGGATATTTGTAATCCATCTGAAAACCCCTGCTGTAGCAAGATTTTTCCTGTATTCGTAAAATGATAACTCTCCTGATTTGAATCCTTTTAAGGTGGCTTCTATAAGGCATTTATTTTTTGAAAATCTTACATTTACAACCTTACCCTGTCCTTTTATTAAAACCGTATTATCGTTTTCAAGAACAAGATGAATATTCTCTGTGGCTAAATAGTAAATGTAATGTGAGACATTGTGACGTTTTAGTTCAGAATAAAACCAGTGATAGTTTAAATTATTTCGCACTTTATCGAATATTTGTTTAAAAATGGCAACCTGAGCCATTGTAGTACCTTCCATGTGATAT
>NZ_JAENDM010000136.1:0-2962 GCF_019375075.1 Escherichia sp. XD33 | reverse complement strand
CCGAAGACTAAAGGAGATTACGCTTTTATCTCGCATATGATCGAAACCCTGAAACCGGGAACTGGCCGTATGGGCGTAGTTGTGCCACACGGTGTGCTTTTCCGTGGCTCCAGCGAAGGCAAAATTCGCCAGAAACTGATCGACGAAAATTTGCTGGATGCGGTAATTGGTCTGCCGGAGAAATTGTTCTACGGGGATTCCTGCAGCAATTCTGATTTTTAAAAAGCAGAAAGTAGATGATAAGGTGCTGTTTATCGACGCCAGCCGCGAATTCAAGGCGGGTAAAAACCAGAACCAGCTCAGTGAAGAAAACATCGAAAAAATCGTTAAGACCTACCGCAATGGCGATAACGTCGAGAAATACGCTTATCTTGCCAGCCTGAAAGAGATTCAGGACAACGACTATAACCTCAATATCCCGCGCTATGTCGATACCTTTGAAGAAGAGGATGAGATTGACCTGCTGGCGGTGCGAGCAGAACGCGAGCAACTGAAGGCGGAATTGGCGAAGCTGGAAACGGAGATGGCTGGATATTTGAAGGAGTTGGGTTATGGCTCGTGATTCGCTTTACCCAGTGAGCGTTAAAGCTGGAAAACCGATCCTTGGAATGCTACCTACAGGATGGCAAAAGTTATCATTAGAAAAGTGCTTAAATATAGAGTGTCACGAACGGTGCAATAGTGATCCACACCCAACGCCTGAAATCAGATCCAGGGGGTAATCTGCTCTCCTGATTCAGGAGAGTTTATGGTCACTTTTGAGACAGTTATGGAAATTAAAATCCTGCACAAGCAGGGAATGAGTAGCCGGGCGATTGCCAGAGAACTGGGGATCTCCCGCAATACCGTTAAACGTTATTTGCAGGCAAAATCTGAGCCGCCAAAATATACGCCGCGACCTGCTGTTGCTTCACTCCTGGATGAATACCGGGATTATATTCGTCAACGCATCGCCGATGCTCATCCTTACAAAATCCCGGCAACGGTAATCGCTCGCGAGATCAGAGACCAGGGATATCGTGGCGGAATGACCATTCTCAGGGCGTTCATTCGTTCTCTCTCGGTTCCTCAGGAGCAGGAGCCTGTCGTTCGGTTCGAAACTGAACCCGGACGACAGATGCAGGTTGACTGGGGCACTATGCGTAATGGTCGCTCACCGCTTCACGTGTTCGTTGCTGTTCTCGGATACAGCCGAATGTTGTACATCGAATTCACTGACAATATGCGTTATGACACGCTGGAGACCTGCCATCGTAATGCGTTCCGCTTCTTTGGTGGTGTGCCGCGCGAAGTGTTGTATGACAATATGAAAACTGTGGTTCTGCAACGTGACGCATATCAGACCGGTCAGCACCGGTTCCATCCTTCGCTGTGGCAGTTCGGCAAGGAGATGGGCTTCTCTCCCCGACTGTGTCGCCCCTTCAGGGCACAGACTAAAGGTAAGGTGGAACGGATGGTGCAGTACACCCGTAACAGTTTTTACATCCCACTAATGACTCGCCTGCGCCCGATGGGGATCACTGTCGATGTTGAAACAGCCAACCGCCACGGTCTGCGCTGGCTGCACGATGTCGCTAACCAACGAAAGCATGAAACAATCCAGGCCCGTCCCTGCGATCGCTGGCTCGAAGAGCAGCAGTCCATGCTGGCACTGCCTCCGGAGAAAAAAGAGTATGACGTGCATCCTGGTGAAAATCTGGTGAACTTCGATAAACACCCCCTGCATCATCCACTCTCCATCTACGACTCATTCTGCAGAGGAGTGGCGTGATGATGGAACTGCAACATCAACGACTGATGGCGCTCGCCGGGCAGTTGCAACTGGAAAGCCTTATAAGCGCAGCGCCTGCGCTGTCACAACAGGCAGTAGACCAGGAATGGAGTTATATGGACTTCCTGGAGCATCTGCTTCATGAAGAAAAACTGGCACGTCATCAACGTAAACAGGCGATGTATACCCGAATGGCAGCCTTCCCGGCGGTGAAAACGTTCGAAGAGTATGACTTCACATTCGCCACCGGAGCACCGCAGAAGCAACTCCAGTCGTTACGCTCACTCAGCTTCATAGAACGTAATGAAAATATCGTATTACTGGGGCCATCAGGTGTGGGGAAAACCCATCTGGCAATAGCGATGGGCTATGAAGCAGTCCGTGCAGGTATCAAGGTTCGCTTCACAACAGCAGCAGATCTGTTACTTCAGTTATCTACGGCACAACGTCAGGGCCGTTATAAAACGACGCTTCAGCGTGGAGTAATGGCCCCCCGCCTGCTCATCATTGATGAAATAGGCTATCTGCCGTTCAGTCAGGAAGAAGCAAAACTGTTCTTCCAGGTCATCGCTAAACGTTACGAAAAGAGCGCAATGATCCTGACATCCAATCTGCCGTTCGGGCAGTGGGATCAAACGTTCGCCGGTGATGCAGCACTGACCTCAGCGATGCTGGACCGTATCTTACACCACTCACATGTCGTTCAAATCAAAGGAGAAAGCTATCGACTCAGACAGAAACGAAAGGCCGGGGTTATAGCTGAAGCTAATCCTGAGTAAAACGGTGGATCAATATTGGGCCGTTGGTGGAGATATAAGTGGATCACTTTTCATCCGTCGTTGACAATAGAGGCAAGAAAGGCATATATACAAGATAATCAAGAGTATGACTTAGTTACAGTAAAGCGCTCCAGAGGTGGCGTAATAAGACGTGAGCATCTTAAAGGAAAAGATATCTCCGTAAAAAGTCAATTCTATATTAAAGAAGGCGACTTTCTCATATCAAAACGACAAATTGTGCACGGTGCAAACCAGTGGGCTGGGCCATGTCGTTCTCGCCGGACAGCAGGCTCACCATGAAAGCACTGGAAATGGCATGGGAAACCCGTGGTAAGCCCGTCGGGGTGATGTTCCACAGCGATCAAGGCAGTCATTATACGAGCAGGCAGTTCCGGCAGTTACTGTGGCGATA
>NZ_JAENDM010000135.1:0-3112 GCF_019375075.1 Escherichia sp. XD33 | reverse complement strand
CCTTTAGGTTTGGGAATTAAACCTTTTTCTCCATGTTTTTCATAGAGGGCAACCCATGTCCTGACCTGGGTTCGGGGGACACCAAAACGTGCCGAGATGATCCTGTAACCATCATCAGTAGTGAAGTAGTGATTCACGACTTCAAGGCGCTTTTCAAAAGGGTATTTTGGCTTTGACATATCAGGGGCTATTCCATTTCATCGTCCAACAAAATGGGTGCAGTACAGGTTAATTGAAAAATTACTCGGGGCTTTCTGCTTTTACCACAGTCAAACAGTGTTACCGCTGGCTGGGGCAAAAGCCTCCAGCACCAGCGTCATTATATCACTCTGCCCTGATCAGCCAAACACCCTGCCTGCATAAATCATTGATTTATAATTTATTTGACATGAGTCACTTCCGGTTGTCGGAGACAGTCTTTTTACACTAAAGAAAAGGGTAACGGGCAGCTGCTTGGTCGGAACATACAGTGCAGTTCCTGCCCGTTTAATTTCCGGATGCAATGGTAGGATCAGGAGGCACTGGTTCCGTTGATTAGGGAAAGCTTATGTGCCTGAATACGGCTGTATTCGAGATGGGATGGAATATTACAGATGCGCTCCAGTCGATCATGCAGCCTCGTGTAGGTCAGTCGATGAATACCGGACATTTCATCAAGTAGCCAGCGCTTGATGTAAGGGTTACAGGAAAGCCGGGCAAGATCGTCGTCATCCACTTCGTCAAAGAACCAGTACTGCTCCATCGGGACTACCTGAAATATCCACGGCCGGGGATAGTCCCCTGTGACAACCAAAAACCATGCGAGAAAGCATAGACACAGCTCAACGATCATCAGCATCGAAAATTGCGAATAACTTAGACCAGGCACATAGGGTGAACTATCCGCAACATACCCCCTGAACAATTCCGCCACAAGGTAGCCCAATAGCGACAAGGCCAGCATCAGGGTCAGGATTAATCCCCCATTAAACGCTACCGAAGCCTTTTGAACCCGATCAGGTGCTGTCCGGCTGCGATAGTTGGTCACTACTCTTTCTACAAGTGCCCTTATGGCAGCCTGTTCTTTACTGACATCAGCTCCGGAAAAACCGGACGGGCTTTTATTTAATTCAGTCATACCCCACTCCTGTTATGTGCTCTACTGAACAAACACGTAGATCATACAGAGCTCACGGACGCACTCCTGCCAGATAAAGGAGGGAATTTGGCTGTAAGACGGTTAGCCAACAGTTCAGGTTATGCGTGGGATCCGGCCAGTCAGAAAGGATTCCGTTATTAACAGGCAAGGTTAAAGGCAGATGGACGTTGAAATTGTGGATGCTAAAAGGGGTATTACTCTTTTTCCTGCATAGCGGCTTTTTCAGCCCGGGTGGCCAGGCGAGCATTTCCGAAAGGTTCACGGACAAGCAGGGGCTTCTCCTTCTTCCAGCCCCTGATAGCCGTTTCTCCAAAACGACGTGGTGCATTGCCGTTCCAGCGAGCAATCACATGATTATCATGAATTTCTATAATGACAACGGGGTGGACAATGACCGTTGTAATGGTGGTATTTCCCATTTTGGTACGGGTTACAGACCAAACCTGCATCCCGGATTCCAGCTGGCTGATTTTCATATTATATCCTTAAGCCAACACGAACTGCGCCACAAAAATTAATGTGGCGCAATTTACCATAAACAATAAACATCAGATACCCGTGAAGAGATTTCCCTTTATTTTAAAATTCTTCTGGAGAAAAAATGATATTTCCAGAAGAAGTCAGCGAAATTCAGAAACGGCCATCACAATGGTGCTGCGCTGACGCTGGCGTTCTGCCTTGCGCTGCCTGCGGCGATAGATCTATTTTGCGCTGACGTAAGGGCAGTCCTCACGGGTATACCAGCAGCAGCCGCAAGGTTCGGGCCGGGGTTTTCCGGCAAGTCCAAATGGTTTCATCAAGTCACCTTTTTAATATTTTTAATGGCAAGATACTTCCCTAACACATTGTTTTATCGCATATAACGCTGTTGCATAAACAGATACAGATAACCCTCAGGAGAAAACATGCAAAGGTTATCAGTGATAACCGCATCCAGATACCGAGTGTCAGTCTGTAAACGTTTTATCACCAGAAAATGTGCTGCCGCAGCCTTAATGCCAGAACTACCGTTTACAACATTATGTATACCCGCTTCGAATAACGAACGAGCATGAATTACCTTTTCCCGGGCCGCTTCGATCTCCGCATTAATAACGCATTGCCGCGCCTGGATGACTGCCTCTCCGGTTAAATCGCGGAAATTCATTAGAGATGTGATCATGATTAACTCTCCAGATTATGTGGAATCATTATAACAACTGGCATCCCGCCACAAATAACCTGAGAAAAATTCTTTGAAATATTCCTATATATAAGGAATTACAGTCGGAAAAGAAACGATGAAATAGCGCCGACCGCTTAAAATCGATAAATTAAAATGGACGGCACTGGAATGAAAAACTGAAAGTAGTAAGACCGTAATTATCCTTCACGGATGTAAGCTTTATAAGAGGAGTACTGGCAAAGCTTTGCCAAGTACTTCGGCGGTTGTGTCTACGATTTTACGGATGTCATCGATCTGCGAAGGCTTATTCAACACCACCGTAAAAAGCTCTCCTTCGTTATCAGCCTGCTCGCAGTTTCCGTATCGGCTCCCGTCGTACAGCTGCACAATACGTGACATAGAAGACTTTGTTTGTTTCATGGCTTTGCACCTGCTTTTAGGCAGTTTGGTTACTGGTTATCAGAAGCTGGTTTCATGCGCTTCCGGCTGGGACACGAACTGGTATTTGACGCCGCCAGGCACACCTACTGCTTCGGCAATAGAGTCGCAAAGCCGCGATAAATCATTTAGTGTCATCGGATATTCAATATCGGTAATGACTCCAACTTATTGATAGTGTTTTATGTTCAGATAATGCCCGATGACTTTGTCATGCAGCTCCACCGATTTTGAGAACGACAGCGACTTCCATCCCAGCCGTGCCAGGTGCTGCCTCAGATTCAGGTTATGCCGCTCAATTCGCTGCGTATATCGCTTGCTGATTACGTGCAGCTTTCCCTTCAGGCGGGATTCATACAGCGGCCAGCCAT
>NZ_JAENDM010000134.1:0-3119 GCF_019375075.1 Escherichia sp. XD33 | reverse complement strand
GAAGGCCATCACCCGTTCAGAAAGCTATCTGTGTGCCATGAAAGCCGGTGCCTGCCGGTATGACACGGAAGGGTATGTGACGGAGCATATTTCTCAGGAGGAGGAAGCGTATGCGGCAGAGCGTCTGGATAAAATCCGCCGCCAGAACCGGATAAAGGCAGAACTTCAGGCCGTGCTTGATGAGAAATAAAAAAAAGCCTCCATCAGAGAGAGGAGGCAGGGAAATAAGGCTTAAAAGGAAATAACTTCCGTACCCGAAAGGAAGCCAGTCCACTGAATTATTTACCACAATAATACTGACGACTAAAAGGGAGGGGCAGAAAAATGAATGGATTCAGAAACAGTTCACGGAACGGTCAGGTCTGGCGTTACCAGCGTGCCGGCGGGCGGGCCGTTATTCTGGAGGTCAGTGGACGCTGGATGGAAGCGGCAGAAGCATGGCGACGGGCTGCCTGTGTTACGCCCCGGACAGACTGGCAGCAGTTTGCCCAAAAAAGGGCTGAACACTGCCACCGGCGCTGCCGGGGAAGGGGGTAACGAAAAAAGCAGCCTTCATTACACCAGAAGTCAGAAGGCTGAAAGGAGTTTATGAGATTTGCTTTTTTTAGTTTCATCTTCATACCTTATTGGGTGTATTAAAAACAGTAGGCTGCCAAAGTTTTAAACAAGTTTCAATTCTCCATGACTGCTCAGCATCAGCCAGAGGGAATTCCCATTCTGGACCAGCGGGAGCATACGAATAATAATTTACGGGTTTCCCCGCTCCCGGCGTTTTTGTAACAAAAACAGGCAAATGGGGGTAATAGTCAGCAACAGGGAATGTGGTATTATCGCGGCGGGTGTCTGAGCCTTTCTGGTTCAGGCAAGACGCAGGTACCAGAAATGCGAAGACCCCACTCGTTAATCCATTAACTCGTGAGGTCTGCATGAAGTACCTTAACACTACTGATTGTAGCCTCTTCTTTGCAGAGAGGTCAAAGTTTATGACGAAATATGCCCTTATCGGGTTGCTCGCCGTGTGCGCCACTGTGTTGTGTTTTTCACTGATATTCAGGGAACGGTTATGTGAGCTGAATATTCACAGAGGAAATACAGTGGTGCAGGTAACTCTGGCCTACGAAGCACGGAAGTAAGCTGCCGGGCGGGGACGGAAGTCCCCGCTTTCCGGAAGTGCGAGGTATTTCAGGGGCAGACACCCTATATACCAGAAACAGCCGGTCCCCTGGCTAAGGCATTTCCAGCTTTTCAGTCATTTCATTATCAAAATCACATTAAACGGTCGTAATCAGACATGATTTGTGCGCCAACACAGATCATCGTCACAACTTTCAAGTCGCTGATTTCAAAAAACTGTAGTATTCTCTGCGAAACGATCCCTGTTTGAGAATTGAGGAGGCGAGATGTCGCAGAAAGAAAATGCAGTGACTTCCTCATCAGGCACCAAGCGTACATACCGGAAAGGTAACCCTGTTCCGGCTAGAGAGAGGCAAAGAGCTTCTCTGGCTCGCAGAAGCAACACTCATAAGGCTTTTCATGCGGTTATTCAGGCCCGGTTAAAAGACAGGCTGAGTGAACTGGCGGATGAGGAAGGTATTACTCAGGCGCAGATGCTTGAAAAACTGATTGAATCAGAGCTGAAACGCAGAGCGACTTCGTAAATATTCACATTCTTGCTTATCTCAGGAGTGAGTGGTAGATTACTGATCGTTTAAGGAATTTTGTGGCTGGCCACGCCGTAAGGTGGCAGGGAACTGGTTCTGATGTGGATTTACAGGAGCCAGGAAAGTGAAAACCCCGATAATCTTCTTCAAGTTTGGCGACTAGAAAGATTATCGGGGCCCCATAAAACCACATAGCCAACAATTCAGCTATGTGGGGAGTATAGTTATATGCCCGGAAAAATTCAAGACATCTTTCTGTGCTCACTCCTTCTGTGCATTGTAAGTGCAGGATGGTGTGACTGATCTTCAACAAACGTATTACCGCCAGGTAAAGAACCCGAATCCGGTGTTTACACCCCGTGAAGGTGCCGGAACGCTGAAGTTCTGCGAAAAACTGATGGAAAAGGCGGTGGGCTTCACTTCCCGTTTTGATTTCGCCATTCATGTGGCGCATGCCCGTTCGCGTGGTCTGCGTCGACGCATGCCACCGGTACTGCGTCGCCGGGCCATTGATGCGCTGCTGCAGGGGCTGTGTTTTCACTATGACCCGCTGGCCAACCGCGTCCAGTGCTCCATCACCACACTGGCCATTGAGTGCGGACTGGCGACGGAGTCTGCTGCTGGAACACTCTCCATCACCCGAGCCACTCGTGCCCTGACATTCCTGTCAGAGCTGGGACTGATTACCTACCAGACGGAATATGACCCGCTTATTGGCTGCTATATTCCGACCGACATCACGTTCACACCGGCGCTGTTTGCTGCTCTCGATATCTCAGAAGAGGCGGTGGCTTCCGCACGCCGCAGCCGTGTGGAATGGGAAAACAGACAGCGCAAAAAGCAGGGGCTGGATACCCTGGGTATGGATGAGCTGATAGCGAAAGCCTGGCGTTTTGTGCGTGAGCGTTTCCGCAGTTACCAGACAGAGCTTAAGTCCCGTGGAATAAAACGTGCCCGTGCGCGTCGTGATGCGAACAGGGAACGTCAGGATATCGTCACCCTGGTGAAACGGCAGCTGACGCGTGAAATCTCGGAAGGGCGCTTCTCTGCCTGTCGTGAGGCGGTAAAACGTGAAGTGGAGCGTCGTGTGAAGGAGCGCATGATTCTGTCACGTAACCGCAATTACAGCCGGCTGGCCACCGCTTCCCCCTGAAAGTGACCTCCTCAGAATAATCCGGCCTGCGCCGGAGGAATCCGCACGTCTGAAGCCCGCCAGTACAGAAAAAACAGCACCACATACAAAAAACAACCTCACCATCCACCTTCTGGAGCATCCGGTTCCCCCTGTTTTTAATACAAAATACGCCTCAGCGACGGGGAATTTTGCTTATCCACATTAAACTGCAAGGGACTTCCCCATAAGGTTACAACCGTTCATGTCATAAAGCGCCAGCCGCCAGTCTTACAGGGTGCAATGTATCTTTTAAACACCTGTTTATATCTCCTTTAAACTACTTA
>NZ_JAENDM010000133.1:0-3124 GCF_019375075.1 Escherichia sp. XD33 | reverse complement strand
GTGATGGAAGTTTAAGTCCTCTTGATTATAGTGTAGGTATTGGAACAGGTTTAGAATTAGGACATTTCCAGTTTATGTTTGGCTATGATTACCCTCTTAGTAACAGTTCGAAAGATCCAGACCTAAGTCAAGTACGCCAACACAACTTCAGAGCAAGTATAGCATATTCATTTAGAAAGCTAAAAAAATAAAACTAACCTAGGGCTTTGGATATTTTCAAGGCATCTGATAAAGACTTAACATCATGGGTGCGGAGATAATCTGCACCTTTTTTGTATGCATACATTTCTGCTGCAAGAGTTGGTGCTAAACGAGATTTCACATCGGTTCCAGTTATTTTACCTAAGAATGATTTCCGTGACACTGCAATCATTACTTGCAAATTAAAAGCTTCTTGAATTTCAGGGAAACGCTTCAAAACAAGAATAGATGTTTCTGGATTAGAGCCTAAAAAGAAGCCCATACCCGGATCAAGAATAATTCGTTCACGCTTTACACCAGCCTCAACTAAAGCAGCAATTCTTTCTTTAAAAAATTCCATCATGGAAGTAAAAACCTCTTCCGGATTCGTTTCAACTTTAGTAGCTGCACCAATTCGCTGAACGGAGTGCATCAACACAAGTTTGCAATCTGACTTTGCCAAGCCTGAATAAATCTCAGGATAAGGAAAACCTTGAATATCATTAATAAAATCAACCTTTTGTTCTATGCAAAAACTCTGAACCTCAGGTTTAAATGTATCAACAGAAATAGAAATGCCTTTTTCTTTTAAAGCCTTAATGACAGGTTTGAGTCTTTTGATTTCTTCCACAACGCCCACTTCAGTTGTATCAGGATTACTGGAAGCGGCTCCCAAATCAATCACATCTGCTCCATCTTCAACCAAATGCAGAGCATGCTCAATTGCCTTATCTGTATCTAAATAAAGTCCTCCATCGGAAAAACTATCGGTGGTTATATTTACGATTCCAAAAATCTTGCTCATATCATTTTGCTTTGATTACAAAAGTAGCATTTATCTTAATTGACTAATTATCACTTACGCAAATTGACACATTTTCCCTATCTTTGCAGCCTAATTTTTTTGTTTTAATTCATTATGAAAACTGATAGGAACTGTCATTTCGAGTTTTTCGCGGTTTTGGGTCAAAATTCGGTTTTTTCCCCGAACTACGACTGTTTTCGCACCCCGAACAACTAATCCAATCAGAATTTTCCGGCAACGCCGACTCCAAGAAGTGTAATTCCAGTCTATTTCTGCCGTCAACCCCTGATTCGCGTTAATGCGACAAAGCTCAAACACATAACTCCCCCACGAAGCCATATAAACTCCGATTTCGAGGTGTTATCCTGTTCCGCATAAACTTCGTTTTTGGGTATTATACCTACACCAAAGCAAGAAGATTATGGGTCCAAACTTCATTTGTATATTTTGCAAACAAATATCTGCCTGTCATATCTGTCGGAGTGTGGTGATACTCCTTTGCATTAAAAATGCGCTGATAAAAGGTAGTTCAGCAAAAGGCGAAACGCCAATAAATATATCTATAACCGGTTTCGCCCGTTGATTGGGTATCGCCGTGCTTCCGATATGTTCAATGGCTACGGCATGAGAACCGAAAAAATGGAGCAATTTTATTTTCTCTTCTTCAAAATTCTTTGTCCAATCCGGGTTATATTCCATAATTTCAATTTTCATGATAGTTTCGTCCTTGCCTCAAAAACCATGTTTGGTATTATACTCCATATCTCTCCGGTGCAGGAATAGCCTTTTCTGATGCACGGCTAACAGCTTCCCATTCTTCCCAGGTAGCCATCCGTGCTTTTAAGGTATCCATCGCCAAATCGTATACCATGCTGCCAAGGATAAGCCTCAAAGGCGGATTATTGCTGGCTACTAATTTCATAAGGGCTTCCGCTGCCAAGGAAGGATCACTATCGACCGAATCTTCGGAATACTGTTTCGCCAGCTCATCGCGCAGTGTACCGTATGAATCTAATGGATTGCTGTAACTCATCGAAGTGTATAAATCTGTCCAATATCCTCCTGGTTCCACCATAGTGAGTTTCACTCCGAAATGTTCCGCTTCTTTTGCTAAGGCTTCACTCATTCCTTCCAGCGCAAATTTACTTGCACTGTAAATACCAGACATCGGACCCGAGATAATAGCGCCAATGCTTGTAATCTGTATGATATGTCCAGAACGCTGCGACCTCAAATAGGGCATCACTGCCTGACAAACCCAAAGAGCTCCAAAAAAGTTTGTGTCCATTAGTTTCCGAGCATCGGATTCGTTTAGTTCTTCAATCATACCCATAGTCATGATACCCGCATTATTAACAACAATATCAAGCCTACCGAAATGTTTAACTGCTGTTTCAACCGTAGAAAAAACAGCCTCCCTATCTGTAACATCGAGGTTTAATGGCAGTAAGCTCTCTTGATATGTTTCTTCTAGCTTCGCCAAATTATCGATAGTCCTTGCAACTGCAACAACTTTATCCCCGGCTTTCAAGGCGGCGCATGTAAAAGCATAGCCAAGCCCCTTGCTTGCTCCGGTAATAAACCATACTCTTTTATTTTCGCTATTAGGTATCATAGATATTCTCCTTTAGGCTATTATAGAAAGATTATTATAAGCGAAATTAATACCGTTAAACGCCATGAGCCCGACAATTTTGAGCACTTTGTTTTGTACTCCCAGAAGCTCACCACTACAAATTATCATCAACCCGGTCCTTTTTTCAGTCCACTTGCGGTTTCATTGTTACTTTGTCATAGCGTCGTGTCAGAATGCGGCAGAGAACAGCGTTTACTATCAACGCAACACCAGACCAGAAAAACCATGTATTAACACCTATAACCTCAACAACCGGACCTGCAACAAGTAAGCCTATCGGCATAGAAAGAGTCATGGCGGTCATCAAAAGGGAAAACACCTTGCCCATCATTTCAGGGGCAATGCTTTCTTGAACATAAGCCATAACAGGAACATTCATAAATGGGCACTGTTGCAAAGTTAGCGATGAGGCAGCCTTTTGTCTTATTCAAAGGCCTTACATTTCAAAAACTCTGCTTACCAGGCGCATTTCGCCCAGGGGATCACCATAATAAAATGCTGAG
>NZ_JAENDM010000132.1:0-3185 GCF_019375075.1 Escherichia sp. XD33 | reverse complement strand
TTTTTTTTTTTGCGGTAGAGCAGTCTGTGATTGCGGTGCGGCAGGGGGCTGTGCCATATGCTGGTTGGTGAGCGTTCTGAGGAACCGGCAAACTCCCCCCCCACCCCGCAAAGGGCGTAAAAGGGGGTAAGAGTTTTGCCCGCGCGATATGCTGGCCGGAGCCGCGCCCATCGTCACCGGAACGGACCTATGGTAGAACGTCCGTTTGCATGTTCCCGCGTCTACGCCGCGACATTTCGCCCAACATGCTGGCACTGGTCCCAGAACCGCGCCCAAGGGCAAAAACCCAATATAAGCGCATTACATTCAACCACTTGTGCCACTCCCCAGGCGTCCGCTCAAAAATGAAGTATCTTCCCCGGTAGCGGAATTCTCACGCGTGCGGTCGCCGTCGTCACTGACCCCCCAACCGCAAACGGCCTTTGCAAACACGCAACAAGTGCCTGCAAAAACAGGTTTTTTCGGGATTCCTGGGAGACTGTGCGGCGGGAAAATTCTTGAAGAATACAGAAGGTTCATGCAAACTGAATGAACTGGTTTCTGTCGCTGCGAACAACAGACTCCACAGGAACATTGAGGAGGTCGAAAACCTCAATGAACCCGAAGAAGCTCGCCTAATGGCGGGCTTTTTTCGTTCTACTCGCCTTCAACGAAACAAGCAAGTCCAAAAACGCAATTTGAGCGCGATAGCACATCAAATCTACAAAAAACGCACTTTCACCCGACCAAACAGCCAAAAACGCACCAGAAACGTTTTTACGCGCCTGAATAACTATTCACGAAAGCAATGCGCGATCTGTTTCGAGCGTTCAGAAGGGCGAACGGGTCAAAACAGCAAACTTTCTCATCAGAAAACGGTGAACGGGACGCGGAATTTTTTCGCGGGTCGTGAGGCGTTGGACAAGCGAAGCGCGTCAGTTTTTCCGGCTCTTGCCCGTGACAGGTTTCTCCGCCAGTTTATCTTCCAGTGTCACAACTTTCTGATACACCGCCGCTGTGGCGTTGTAGTTCCTGTCGAGCATTGTTTTCATTCCCCATCCAAGCACACAGAACATAACCAGAAAAGCCACTGACACCCCACCCAGCCATTTCCAGCTATACCCTTTAAGGGTGTTGTATTCCTGCACGATATTGCTGTGAATTGTCGCAATATCCCTGTTCAGGGCATCCGCGTTTGCCTTCATGTTTGCGACTGACTCTTCCAGCCGCTGAAAATCCTGGCTGATGCGCTCACCTATCAGCCCTGCAACATCCAGCTTCTGCACCTCGTTTCTGACTTCATCCCTGACCTGTTTTGCCACACCGTCAGAAATATCCCGATATCCGCGAAGTGTTTCCCTTGCCACAGCCAGAGAATCAGCAACAGCTTTCTGTTGCTCCATTGCGGTATGTTGCAGATGCTCCACCGATAACAGGAGCGTGAGTAATTTTTCTTCTGTGCTGGCCATGTTCAGAATCCCATAGAAAATCCACGTGACGGTGATTTAACCCGTTCAGGTTCAGTTCGGTTCTGTCTGCTCACTCTGTCTCTCATGTCAAAGCCATGCTCCCGCGCAACATCATGTTGCAGCCTTCTAACCAGTTCATGTTGCTTAACCGGAGTGTCCAGCCATTCCCTGATGTCATACCCGACCGTTCGCGCCTGTTCAAGATGGCGGGAATAGTCCGGTTCAGACCGTTTTTGCATGATGTCATGACGCTGGGCATCATCAAGCCGTCCGGCAGCTTCAAAACCCAGATGCACTTCGGGACGTCGTTCAATGCCCTGTTCTTTCAGCGTCCGGCAGTCAATGAAGCCCCTTTCAAAGCCATGCTTTCTCATATGTTCGTTGTGCTTCACCTCCCAGCGTTTTCGCAATTCCCGCAACTGCTCTTTTTGCTGAGTGAGAGTCAGGCTTCCGGAATCCTTTTTCGCACCTCCCCGCTCGGGATACCTGGCGTTATAGCGCCGGAAATACTGTTCCGGTGTACGTTCAATGCCATCATTCACACGCTGGCTCATCATGATATGCGCATGAGGCTGTTCGCCGCCGTCAATGCTCGCTTTCGGATTGTGAATGGCAAAACTCCAGGCGTGCCGTTCGCCAGCTTCCTGACGTACAAAATCCTGCACCAGTTCAAGGCGCTGTTCCGCTGTCAGTTCACGGGGTAATGCAATTTCAAGTTCCCGATAGGTCGAACCGTTCGCACGTTCAAACTGGTCAGCAGCCTGCCAGAAATGTGAGGGATTATCTCGCGCCCATTCCGGCATGTTTCCGTGTGCGGAATATTCCAAATCCTGACGGTCGCGGTATTTCTCTTTGCGCTCGATGTAATCGGCGTGGTTTGCAGCCTGCCCCTTGCCACCAAATTTAACGCTGAGGTGATAGGTTGCCACGGTTTCAGCCCTCCGCAGGAGCGCACTGTTTCTCGACGAAGGAGAGAAACATATAAGTGCGCTTCCTTCTAATTTTACGAATTAGCACGGAAGATACCCCCTGCACCCGCCGACCGCAAGCGATATACTGCACGACCACAACACACCGCAAAAAAACACCAGGGAGCACCACGAACATGCGCATCAGCAACATCGAATGGCTGAAGAAACGGATCGGATTCATCAGGAAGCTCGGAGAACAGACCGCACGACAGAGACAGATTATTGACCTGCTCGACAACGAAGCAGGACTCACAGAACAGGAACGCAAACTCCTCCACGTACTGGCAACAGCGGAAAAAAACGACTTACAGGCACAGGAGAGCGAACGAAAACAGGCGGTCCAAAAACGAATCGAGGGAAAAAAACAACGACGAGAACGCAATCACCGACTCTTTCTCGCGGCTGGGCTACTGATCGAAGCAGGACTGGTAGACACAAAAACAGGCGAGCTATGCTATAAAAAAGACAGTATATTACAGGCACTTAAGGAAATTAAGTACGATCTGGAGACATCCCCAAACCCAGACGCGTAAGTGCCTCCATCCGTGTTCCGGTTCACTTCCGCTTCCTCGCCCACTCGCTCACTACGTTCGGTCGCTGGGGCTGCGGCGAGCGGAGTGATCTCTCTCTCGATCCTGTGGGGATCTTTTTTTTTTTTGCGGTAGAGCAGTCTGTGATTGCGGTGCGGCAGGGGGCTGTGCCATATGCTGGTTGGTGAGCGTTCTGAGGAACCGGCAAACTCCCCCCCCACCCCGCAAAGGGCGTA
>NZ_JAENDM010000131.1:0-3201 GCF_019375075.1 Escherichia sp. XD33 | reverse complement strand
TGACAGCAGGCTCATAAGACGCCCCAGCGTCGCCATAGTGCGTTCACCGAATACGTGCGCAACAACCGTCTTCCGGAGCCTGTCATACGCGTAAAACAGCCAGCGCTGGCGCGATTTAGTCCCGACATAGCCCCACTGTTCGTCCATTTCCGCGCAGACGATGACGTCACTGCCCGGCTGTATGCGCGAGGTTACCGACTGCGGCCTGAGTTTTTTAAGTGACGTAAAATCGTGTTGAGGCCAACGCCCATAATGCGGGCAGTTGCCCGGCATCCAACGCCATTCATGGCCATATCAATGATTTTCTGGTGCGTACCGGGTTGAGAAGCAGTGTAAGTGAACTGCAGTTGCCATGTTTTACGGCAGTGAGAGCAGAGATAGCGCTGATGTCCGGCAGTGCTTTTGCCGTTACGCACCACCCCGTCAGTAGCTGAACAGGAGGGACAGCTGATAGAAACAGAAGCCACTGGAGCACCTCAAAAACACCATCATACACTAAATCAGTAAGTTGGCAGCATCACCCATGGTGGGTAGTTTGGAGAACGGAAATTTTTGTACGTTAAAAGGATCTTCTTGAGATCCGTCATTTGTCGTCGTAGTCTCTTCTCCAAGAAACGAAAAAACCACCTGGGGAGGTGGTTTGATCGAAGGTTAGGTCAGTTGGGGAACTGCTTAACCAGGTAACTGTCTTGTGCGAGACGAGTCACCAAAACTGTCCTTCCAGTGTAGCCGTTCTCAGGCTCCCACTTCAAGAACTCCAGATAAATCTCTCGCACATCTCAGTTACCAATGGCTGCTGCCAGTGGCGTTTTTTCGTACCTTTCCGGGTTGGACTCAAGACGATAGTTACCGGATAAGGCGCAGCGGTCGGACTGAACGGGGGGTTCGTGCATACAGTCCAGCTTGGAGCGAACTGCCTACCCGGAACTGAGTGTCAGGCGTGGAATGAGACAAACGCGGCCATAACAGCGGAATGACACCGGTAAACCGAAAGGCAGGAACAGGAGAGCGCACGAGGGAGCCACCAGGGGGAAACGCCTGGTATCTTTATAGTCCTGTCGGGTTTCGCCACCACTGATTTGAGCGTCAGATTCTGTGATGCTTGTCAGGGGGGCGGAGCCTATGGAAAAACGGCTTCGCCGCGGCGTTATGGTTTTCCTGTTACGTTCCTTCTTGGCATCTACTAGGAAATTTCCGCCCTGTTTGTAAGCCCGCACCGCTCGCCGCAGCCGAACGACCGAGCGCAGCGAGTCAGTGAGCGAGGAAGCGGCATATCTCCGGTATCGCATACTCTGCTTACGCGCCGTTGCTGCCTTTTTCCTCCTGTCACACGAATCACTTCTCTGACACACTCATCCGTGCCGACATAGTAAGTCAGTATACACTCCGCTAGCGCTACGTGACTGGTTCAGGGCTGCGCCCCGACATCCGCTAACACCCCCTCAGCTACTGGATATCACCCTATGCCATCTGAATATGATGAACAACGGGATTCGACTGATACGCAGCTTCCCGGCGAATATGACCTTTTTGATTTAATGGCGAAGGTTACTGAAGAGAACCTGCATGCCCCTGTGGATTCTGGGCCGCCTGTCGGTCGGGAAGCGTTATAGCTTTTTTCGCTTGCCCGCGTACGTGGTAATACGCCGGTATTACATCTTATTTCTTTATTTTCATGTGATTACAGATGATTTTAATACTTGCGTATTACCGTAATAAACGGTGCATCCCATTTTTTTTATGTAATTCATGCAGTTGCGATGAAAATCGCGGCTGCGTTAGGTGTATGACCATTTTGAGGTTGAAAAATAATCAACCATGGCGGGTGATTTACGCAGGTTAAGGGGAGATCGTGACAAAAAAAGCGTTCCTCACTGTATCGTTCATGCCTGCATGAACGGGTTATTCTTCCTGACTACAGAATTACATCGCTCCTTCAGTTCATACATCACTTTTACAACACTTTTACATCGTCTTTACATCATTCCTTCAGCACATACGTCACTTTTACGTCAGTTCCATCCTCTGTGCCATTTGTACATCACCCCCTTCCTGAACGTGCTGACAGCGGGTTTTCCGGCTGCGCCGGCAACGCCTCACAGCCACGCAATAAATTGCGTCCCCGTTCACCGTTTTCGGGTGAGAAGAACGTCGGAAACAGGACTTACCCCGGCTGAATGCCGTGAATTTCCGCACTATGCACTTTCGCGCATACTCATGCATGCCGTAAAAACAGAGCCTGCGCGTTTCTGGCGGGTTTTCGGGTGGTTTGTTGCCTGTTTTACCGGTTTTCCGTCAGAAACGCCCTGAGGGCCTCTGAGGCGGTGCGCGCAATGAGACGTTATGGTAAATATCTATTGGTCTCAATTCTGAGGAGGGGTAAGAGTGAGGAAGAAAAAGCGGGATCTTATCGCTGGTAAGATTGTGACTAAAGTTGAAAGCCCAGCAAAAAATAAAAAGAAAGAAAAGGTCACTCTTTCCAGCCTTCGCGGGAGGAAGGTGTCCGGTTCTCTTAAGTGTGATAGGTGCAAGGTAGTTCATTTAGAGAACTGGATTTATACATATACGAATGGAACACAAAAGCGATTATGTCGATTCTGTAAGGGCGCTGTTCTGGATAAGGCTAAGGGTATTAAGAGGGACTTATTAGACTATTGCGTAGGTGGGTCTGTATTTGGGGGGAAGCGCAGATGATTTATAAAATAGGGTAACGACTCCAACTTATTGATAGTGTTTTATGTTCAGATAATGCCCGATGACTTTGTCATGCAGCTCCACCGATTTTGAGAACGACAGCGACTTCCGTCCCAGCCGTGCCAGGTGCTGCCTCAGATTCAGGTTATGCCGCTCAATTCGCTGCGTATATCGCTTGCTGATTACGTGCAGCTTTCCCTTCAGGCGGGATTCATACAGCGGCCAGCCATCCGTCATCCATATCACCACGTCAAAGGGTGACAGCAGGCTCATAAGACGCCCCAGCGTCGCCATAGTGCGTTCACCGAATACGTGCGCAACAACCGTCTTCCGGAGCCTGTCATACGCGTAAAACAGCCAGCGCTGGCGCGATTTAGTCCCGACATAGCCCCACTGTTCGTCCATTTCCGCGCAGACGATGACGTCACTGCCCGGCTGTATGCGCGAGGTTACCGACTGCGGCCTGAGTTTTTTAAGTGACGTAAAATCGTGTTGAGGCCAACGCCC
>NZ_JAENDM010000130.1:0-3224 GCF_019375075.1 Escherichia sp. XD33 | reverse complement strand
AGTTCTTCGGGCTTACCAATATGGGCCAGAATTGCTGACCAGTTATCGTGAGAGTAATTCATCGGCACGTTAAATCATATCAGGCGTAATACCACAACCCTTAAGTTAGCGCTTATGGGATTGCTCCCCGCACAACGGCTACTTCTTCGGTTCGTAAGCGAGAACAGCCTTAAACTCAATATTACGTTCCTTTACGGTGAACTCACACAGCGAATCTCCGACCAGAAGCGTAAATCCCAGCACCGTTAAACACAGCACTATGACTGCCGCAAGGGCATATTTCGTCAGCATGTTTATATTGCCTCCATGCGAAGAAGGGACTACCATCCAAATTGTTCGGGTTTGGAGTGGCAGCCCCAGGGTGTACTGACCCCAAAAAGTTGGACAGTTAAACACGAGGCATATAGGTCTGATTCCGATATTCAATTGGAGTCAGACCTTTTAATTTCAGGCTAATTCTTCTGCTGTTGTAGTATTCCCTAGATTCTACGTCAGTACTTCAAAAAGCATAATCAAAGCCTTGATAAATATGCATTCCTTCGAAATTCAGCTTTCACCCATTGGGTGAAAGAAAAGTGCTCAAAAATATGTTAAATTATCAGCTTTTATGACTCGATATATGGTAAAATAATAGTAAGAAAAGTAGTAAAAAGGGGTTCTAATTATGATTAATAAAATTGATTTCAAAGCTAAGAATCTAACATCAAATGCAGGTCTTTTTCTGCTCCTTGAGAATGCAAAAAGCAATGGGATTTTTGATTTTATTGAAAATGACCTCGTATTTGATAATGACTCAACAAATAAAATCAAGATGAATCATATAAAGACCATGCTCTGCGGTCACTTCATTGGCATTGATAAGTTAGAACGTCTAAAGCTACTTCAAAATGATCCCCTCGTCAACGAGTTTGATATTTCCGTAAAAGAACCTGAAACAGTGTCACGGTTTCTAGGAAACTTCAACTTCAAGACAACCCAAATGTTTAGAGACATTAATTTTAAAGTCTTTAAAAAACTGCTCGCTAAAAGTAAATTGACATCCATTACGATTGATATTGATAGTAGTGTAATTAACGTAGAAGGTCATCAAGAAGGTGCGTCAAAAGGATATAATCCTAAGAAACTGGGAAACCGATGCTACAATATCCAATTTGCATTTTGCGACGAATTAAAAGCATATGTTACCGGATTTGTAAGAAGTGGCAATACTTACACTGCAAACGGTGCTGCGGAAATGATCAAAGAAATTGTTGCTAACATCAAATCAGACGATTTAGAAATTTTATTTCGAATGGATAGTGGCTACTTTGATGAAAAAATTATCGAAACGATAGAATCTCTTGGATGCAAATATTTAATTAAAGCCAAAAGTTATTCTACACTCACCTCACAAGCAACGAATTCATCAATTGTATTCGTTAAAGGAGAAGAAGGTAGAGAAACTACAGAACTGTATACAAAATTAGTTAAATGGGAAAAAGACAGAAGATTTGTCGTATCTCGCGTACTGAAACCAGAAAAAGAAAGAGCACAATTATCACTTTTAGAAGGTTCCGAATACGACTACTTTTTCTTTGTAACAAATACTACCTTGCTTTCTGAAAAAGTAGTTATATACTATGAAAAGCGTGGTAATGCTGAAAACTATATCAAAGAAGCCAAATACGACATGGCGGTGGGTCATCTCTTGCTAAAGTCATTTTGGGCGAATGAAGCCGTGTTTCAAATGATGATGCTTTCATATAACCTATTTTTGTTGTTCAAGTTTGATTCCTTGGACTCTTCAGAATACAGACAGCAAATAAAGACCTTTCGTTTGAAGTATGTATTTCTTGCAGCAAAAATAATCAAAACCGCAAGATATGTAATCATGAAGTTGTCGGAAAACTATCCGTACAAGGGAGTGTATGAAAAATGTCTGGTATAATAAGAATATCATCAATAAAATTGAGTGTTGCTCTGTGGATAACTTGCAGAGTTTATTAAGTATCATTGCAGCAAAGATGAAATCAATGATTTATCAAAAATGATTGAAAGGTGGTTGTAAATAATGTTACAATGTGTGAGAAGCAGTCTAAATTCTTCGTGAAATAGTGATTTTTGAAGCTAATAAAAAACACACGTGGAATTTAGGGAATACTGATGTAACACGGATTGACCGTATTGGGAGTTTGAGATGGTGACAAAGAGAGTGCAACGGATGATGTTCGCGGCGGCGGCGTGCATTCCGCTGCTGCTGGGCAGCGCGCCGCTTTATGCGCAGACGAGTGCGGTGCAGCAAAAGCTGGCGGCGCTGGAGAAAAGCAGCGGAGGGCGGCTGGGCGTCGCGCTCATCGATACCGCAGATAATACGCAGGTGCTTTATCGCGGTGATGAACGCTTTCCAATGTGCAGTACCAGTAAAGTTATGGCGGCCGCGGCGGTGCTTAAGCAGAGTGAAACGCAAAAGCAGCTGCTTAATCAGCCTGTCGAGATCAAGCCTGCCGATCTGGTTAACTACAATCCGATTGCCGAAAAACACGTCAACGGCACAATGACGCTGGCAGAACTGAGCGCGGCCGCGTTGCAGTACAGCGACAATACCGCCATGAACAAATTGATTGCCCAGCTCGGTGGCCCGGGAGGCGTGACGGCTTTTGCCCGCGCGATCGGCGATGAGACGTTTCGTCTGGATCGCACTGAACCTACGCTGAATACCGCCATTCCCGGCGACCCGAGAGACACCACCACGCCGCGGGCGATGGCGCAGACGTTGCGTCAGCTTACGCTGGGTCATGCGCTGGGCGAAACCCAGCGGGCGCAGTTGGTGACGTGGCTCAAAGGCAATACGACCGGCGCAGCCAGCATTCGGGCCGGCTTACCGACGTCGTGGACTGTGGGTGATAAGACCGGCAGCGGCGACTACGGCACCACCAATGATATTGCGGTGATCTGGCCGCAGGGTCGTGCGCCGCTGGTTCTGGTGACCTATTTTACCCAGCCGCAACAGAACGCAGAGAGCCGCCGCGATGTGCTGGCTTCAGCGGCGAGAATCATCGCCGAAGGGCTGTAACTGGTTTTGTTGAATAAATCGAACTTTTGCTGAGTTGAAGGATCAGATCACGTATCTTCCCGACAACGCAGACCGTTCCGTGGCAAAGCAAAAGTTCAAAATCACCAACTGGCCCACCTACAATAAAGCCCTCATCAACCGTGGCTCCATAACTTTCTGGCTGGATGATGAA
>NZ_JAENDM010000129.1:0-3289 GCF_019375075.1 Escherichia sp. XD33 | reverse complement strand
GCCGCAACAACCGAAAAATGAAGGTTGCTGCGGCTTACTTGTCTGCGTTCTTGGAAGTGCTCATCTGCTGACTATCTCATGATTGAATTTGAATCGTAACAACTTTCAAGCAACTCTGCGAGGAGCCTTATTGTGCGCCCAACGCCGCCATAAACGGCGACAGGGTGGCGCGCCTATTGCGCATAAAATGGCGAAGCCATGCGCAACAGGCGCGGAATCTCTGGCGTCCGGTTTGATGGCTTTGTTATGCAAAGGACTAGTCTTCAATGACGTGTAAACCACGGCGCTTTAAGTCCTCTAACGAATCCAACATTCCCCTTATTAATTCAACAGGATGCCCCTCCCAGTCTTCAACAACGCCAACAATTCTCAAGGGTTCGCAGGTTCTATAGGACTGTGTTGGATTACCGGGAAATTTTTTGTTCGTAAGATTCGGATCGTCTTCGAACGGTCCTGTTGGCTCAACTATGTATATGTAGCCGCGACCCTCGAGGCCAGACAGTGACATAGCAAGTTCAGCTCCCCAAACTGCTGGCTCCATCAAGGCTGAAAAGTAGATGTGCTTAAGAATACGACCGTCCTCGAAATGAGAGATGAACCCTGTGGTTAGCAAGTCACCAATCGCCAAATTGGCTTTGGTTCCATGATAGAACGGTCCTTGCACCTGCTTGTAATTATCATGAGAGATGGGAATCCAATCTTTTACCATTTTAAGACCCTTAATTGTTGGGATTTGGCTGCATAACGCCTGAAATAAGCCGTGCCGCGAAGCGGCATCGGCTTGATTGAATTGTTAGACGGCAAACTCGAGCCAATACTTGTGCAGGCCAACAATATTAGACGAGCACAGCATGGGCATTGCCGCTTTGATCTTCTCCAGTGACCAATTCCACCACTCCATCTCCAGAAGCAATGAAATTTCCTCATCGGTGAAGCGTTTCTTAATCTTCTTAGCGGGATTGCCGCCAACGATAGCGTAAGGCTCCACATCTTTTGTCACCAACGAGCGGCTGCCTATCACCGCACCGTGCCCGATCTTGATTCCGGGCATGACCATTGCCTCAGAGCCGATCCAAACGTCATTGCCAATGACAGTATTACCTGCTTTTTGGAAGGCATCGAGTGCGCTTGAGAATGCAGGTTCTTCCTGCATATAAAAGAACGGGAAAGATGATGCCCAGTCGTACCGATGCCCCTGATTGCCAGCCATGATAAAGGAAGCCCCACTCCCGATAGAGCAGAAACTACCGATGATCAACTTATCAACGTCATCACGGTCCGGAAACAGATACCGTGCGCAGTCATCGAATGAGTGCCCATGATAGTAGCCAGAGTAATAGCTGTACCGCCCAACTTTGATATTGGGGTTCTTCACTTGCTCAGAAAGCAGCTTGCCTTTGAAGGGGCTATCAAAGTAGTTGGTCATAAGAGATCCCGCGGTCTGTGACTTTGCCGTCTAACGTTTGAAATAAGGGGCGCCGAGCGCCAGCGAGGGGAGCCAAAAGCTTGCTTTTGGCCGTCCCGACTTGATTGAAGGGTTGGGCGATTTTGCCATTAGATTTTTTATAAATTTAGTGTGTTTAGAATGGTGATCGCATTTTTCTTGGCTTTTATGCTTGATGTTAAATTCGACCCCAAGTTTCCTGTAAGTGCGGACACAAAAACATATTTATGTCCTGATTTGCTTATAATAAACCCTTCAAACCATCCGTTTTGTAAGGTTCTATTTGCTGTGAATCCTGCACCAGTTTTCCCATACAGTTTTGTACTATTATCCAGATCTTGTAGATACATGTTCTCTATGGTGTTTTCTATGGCTGAGTTTTTAACTGGGAGATTGTGATTAATAATTTTACGCAGGAATTGAATTTGTTCTTCTGGTGAAATTTTTAAGCTACTTTCGAGCCATGCTTCTGTTAATCCGTTGTTTCTTTCTTTATCTCCAGAGAAGTCTTGATTTCCATAATCAAAATCTTTGAGATAATTCTTGATTTTATTTAATCCAATTTTTTGGGTTATTTCTTGCGAAACCCAAACAACAGAAAATTGCATCCACGTCTTTGGTGTATGATTGCTGTTCCAGATCTCCATTCCTTTGGGGGTTTTATCCCATTTGAATATGGTTTTCTGATCTATTATTTCCGCATCAAATGCCATAAGTGATAATGCGATCTTGAAAGTTGAATCTGGTGCCATTTGCGTTGCACACTTTGCTTTATTGAATTGAGCAATTTCAGCGTTTGTGGATGCATCGTAAAGTAAAAAACAACCTTCAGTTCCTTCAAATAATGGAGATGCAACAGTAGAGATATCTGTTGATGCACTGGCGCTGCTGTAGATAATATTTGCAATTATTAAAAAAATAGCGAAGTTGATATGTATTGTGTTTTTCATAATAAGTATTGGTTTGGTAAAGGGCTTAATTTTAACGGCTAACAATTAATGAGGCTCCGGGTTCGCCCAACGTTTGACATGAGGGGCGGCCAAGGGCGCCAGCCCTTGGACGTCCCCCTCGATGGAAGGGTTAGGCATCACTGCGTGTTCGCTCGAATGCCTGGCGTGTTTGAACCATGTACACGGCTGGACCATATGGGGTGGTTACGGTACCTTGCCTCTCAAACCCCGCTTTCTCGTAGCATCGGATCGCTCGCAAGTTGCTCGGCGACGGGTCCGTTTGGATCTTGGTGACCTCGGGATCATTGAACAGCAACTCAACCAGAGCTCGAACCAGCTTGGTTCCCAAGCCTTTGCCCAGTTGTGATGCATTCGCCAGTAACTGGTCTATTCCGCGTACTCCTGGATCGGTTTCTTCTTCCCACCGTCCGTCCCCGCTTCCAAGAGCAACGTACGACTGGGCATACCCAATCGGCTCTCCATTCAGCATTGCAATGTATGGAGTGACGGACTCTTGCGCTAAAACGCTTGGCAAGTACTGTTCCTGTACGTCAGCAAGTGTCGGGCGTGCTTCTTCTCCGCCCCACCACTCGACGATATGAGATCGATTTAGCCACTCATAGAGCATCGCAAGGTCATGCTCAGTCATGAGGCGCAGTGTGACGGAATCGTTGCTGTTGGTCACGATGCTGTACTTTGTGATGCCTAACTTTGTTTTTGCGTTGCTCATGATGTCTAACTCCCAATTTGTGTAGGGCTTATTATGCACGCTTAAAGGCACTGTTGCAAAGTTAGCGATGAGGCAGCCTTTTGTCTTATTCAAAGGCCTTACATTTCAAAAACTCTGCTTACCAGGCGCATTTCGCCCAGGGGATCACCATAATAAAATGCTGAG
>NZ_JAENDM010000128.1:0-3323 GCF_019375075.1 Escherichia sp. XD33 | reverse complement strand
GTGATGGAAGTTTAAGTCCTCTTGATTATAGTGTAGGTATTGGAACAGGTTTAGAATTAGGACATTTCCAGTTTATGTTTGGCTATGATTACCCTCTTAGTAACAGTTCGAAAGATCCAAGAGCCGATAAAATGAGATTGTATTAATCTCATTTTATCGGCTCTGCGTCTTTGCGTCTGGCTCTGTAATCACAGTTACTTTGAACTGCTTTATTTCAATTAAATTTTCTTGTCTGCATTTCGGACAATAGAGGGGGAATTTTTTTAATTCAGTATCTTCCCTTATCTTTAATCGTGTTTTATTTCCACATACAGGACACAATATTCACTTGTAGTTTATAATAACTATCTCCTCCTTTACACTTTAATTCAAATCTTTATTAAAGAATATTTCATCTTATTTAACAAGAAACCATATTTATATAACAACATAAAATACACTAAGTTATTTTATTGAACATATATCGTACTTTATCTATCCGACTATTTGGACGACGGGGCTGGCAAACAGGTTCACCGGTAGTAACATGGTACCCTTTTAACTCTGTTAAACAAACACTACGTCCATTTGTAAAAAAAGTTAAATCATTGCGATAATCTTGAATACATCGAGCAGGAATTTCTCCAATAATAATGACCTCATTATTTTTCAGTTGAGTATTTACGATATTTGCACAATATTTGGGAGCATCGTTATATGCCCGTGAAAGATATTCCTGTGGTGCATAAACTTTAAAACTAAGATATGGCTCTAACAATTCTGTTCCAGCTTTTCTAAAGGCTTGCTCCAGTACAATAGGAGTAAGCATCCGAAAATCTGCTGGAGTACTAACAGGGCTATAGTATAAACCGTACTTAAAACAGATTTTACAATCCGTCACATTCCAACCATATAATCCTTGTTCGCAACCATAGCGTATCCCTTCCATAACTGCATTTTGAAATGATTGATTTAAGTATCCAAGAGAAACCGAGCTCTCATACTGCATTCCACTTCCCAACGGAAGCGGTGATACAGATAAACCAATGGAAGCCCAGAAAGGATTTGGCGGCACTTCGATGTGAATGGTATATTCTGCATTTTTTAACGGTCTCTCCATATAAATGACTGTAGGCTCTTTTAGTTCTATCTCCACATGATACTTTTCTTGCAACAGTGCACTAATCACTTCCATTTGTACTTTCCCTAAGAAAGAAAGTATAATTTCATGTGTCGTAGAATCCACGTAATATCGTAGAAGCGGATCACTATCTGAGATTTCCAAAAGGGCATCAAGCAACATTTCCCTTTGTTGAGGTTTGCTCGGTTCAACAGTCGTTTGCAGCAGAGGGAGGGGATTTTCAATTCTCTCTCTCTGTGGCAATAGCTTTGTATCTCCAAGAACACTATTTAACTTCAAAAACTCATTCTGCAAAATAACAATTTCCCCGGAATAAGCCTTATCAATTTTACATAATTCACCATTTATTGAAGTATACATTTCTGTAATTTTTATTTTTTCCTTTTCCGATATTCTAACCGAATCTCGCAAATGCAGTACGCCACTATAAAGACGTATATATGCAAGACGCTGTCTTTTTTCCGAATACTCAATTTTGAAAACTTTTCCGCAAAGTTCAGACTGACCTCGATGTGTTGATGAATAAAATTTATTCGTAATCACTTCTATAAGGTTATCAATCCCTATATTGTTTTTTGCACTTCCGTGATAAACAGGGAACAGGGAACAATTATGAAATCTTATGCTTTCCTCTTGTTCGAGTTCTAATGCTTCCAATAATTTCCCAGACGTATATTTCTCCAAAAGGTAATCATTTCCTTCTATTACCATATCCCATTGTTCAGATTCGGTAAAGTTCATTACACGCATATTAGGATGCAGTTCTACCTTCTGTTTGATTACAATTTCCGCAGAAAGTTTCTCTTTAATATCCTGATAAACCGTTGATAAATCAATTCCATTTTGGTCAATCTTATTGATAAAAAAGATTGTGGGAATACCTATTTTCCTAAGTGCATGAAACAATATACGAGTTTGTGCTTGTACGCCATCTTTTGCAGAAATCAGTAGAATTGCCCCATCTAATACTGATAATGAACGATATACTTCTGCTAAGAAATCCATATGTCCTGGCGTGTCTATGATGTTCACCTTCGTATTTTCCCACTGAAAAGAGGTTATTCCTGTCTGAATTGTAATTCCTCTCTGACGTTCTAAAAGCGTATTATCCGTCCTCGTTGTACCTTTGTCCACGCTTCCTAATTCTGTAATCGCTCCACTGTTATATAATAAGCTTTCTGTTAAGGTAGTTTTTCCTGCATCAACATGAGCTAAAACTCCAATATTAATAATTTTCATGTGATTTTCCTCCATTCAAAAGCCCAAAAGGGCATAAAAATCCCAGTGATAAATACTCTTATCACTGGGATTTTTATGCATAACCATAGGCATACAAAGCATACAGATATTCTCCGGATACTTTAGAATCACATGATAAAGGTATTCTTAAACTGGGTACAAAAAACTAAGCCCTCCTAAAAAAGGACATCCAATTATTTGTTCCCACTATCAAATTGACAGTTTATTTAAGAATACCTTGCCGCATATTTATTAACTCCTTTTAAATAGATACTTAAATAATAGCACGTAAGAGCATATTTGTAAAGGAATCTCCAATTTTTTATCAAAGAGAGTACGTGATTACAAAATAGCTGTAATAATGTACCAATATTTGTTATTCTATAATCTTCCAATTACTCCCGTTCTTTTCAAGTACCAAATCAAATTGAGATACCTGCGTTGCTTTGGTCTGCTGGTCGATATACTCCACTGTCAGCGATACCGTGACTTGATTATCCTTACGATTGTAAATAGGATTTACCAGTTCTTGAAAGATGTACTCTTTTCCGATTGGTTTTAATATCCCGTCATTCACATAGTAGGAAAGTTCACTGGCTGTCGCTGTAGGATAGAGCTTGAAGAACGTCGTTAAAAACTCATTGATTTCATTGGTTGTAATGGAATCAACCGTACCCTCACTTTCAATAGCTTTTGGTTTATAGTCTGATTTCTTTGGTATGCTAGTAATGGTCGGATTCTTAATGAGGACCATATTTCCAGTACTGTCTACATAGACACTCACTATATAAGCAGAGTGGACGGTCTTTGTATTTTCCCCCTCTGTAATGAGTTGGTCTACACTGGGCACTGTTGCAAAGTTAGCGATGAGGCAGCCTTTTGTCTTATTCAAAGGCCTTACATTTCAAAAACTCTGCTTACCAGGCGCATTTCGCCCAGGGGATCACCATAATAAAATGCTGAG
>NZ_JAENDM010000127.1:0-3516 GCF_019375075.1 Escherichia sp. XD33 | reverse complement strand
TTTTTTCCAGTTCATTGAGTTTGCGGCTCTTTGAACCTAGGTAACAGTCTTGTGCGAGACGTGTCACCAAATCTGTCCTTCCAGTGTAGCTGTAGTCAGGCTTTAACTTCAAGAACTCTCGATA
This sequence comes from Escherichia sp. XD33, assembly GCF_019375075.1. Classification (NCBI taxonomy): domain Bacteria; kingdom Pseudomonadati; phylum Pseudomonadota; class Gammaproteobacteria; order Enterobacterales; family Enterobacteriaceae; genus Escherichia; species Escherichia sp. XD33. The sequence goes on along the minus strand of NZ_JAENDM010000127.1, from coordinate 3,392 downwards.
CACCTCTCGCACTCACTGCTACCAATGGCTACCGCCAGTGGCGCTTTGTCGTGTCTTTCAGGGTTGGATTCAAGAGTACAGTTACCTGATAAAGACGTGGTAGTCGGGCTGAACGGGGAGTTCGTGCATACAGCCCAGCTTGGAGCGAACCACCTACAAGGAACCCAGTTGCACGGGTAGGAATGAGAAAACGCCACCTTACGGCGGACTGCAACGGGTAAACCTCAGGGTGGGAACAGGAGAGCGCACGAGGGAGCGACCCATCGGAAACGGTGGGGATCTTTAAGTCCTGTCAGGTTTCGCCACTTCTGATTTGAGCGCCGGAAATCACCTGATTTCTGTGAAGCTTGTCAGGAGGGCGAAGCCTATGGAAAACCGGCAATCCCCAGAACCTCCTTATGGCCTTCTGCCTGAGCAGGTAACGCTCGCCGCAGTGTCATGACCGAACGAAGTGAGCGAATGACCGAGGAAGCGTAATGTCTGTAATGCTGAACAGGGATCGTGTCGCTCGGTACACACGTTTCCTCCCTGATTACACACCCGGCTGCAACAGTTTCCTGTCGTTTTCCACTTTTCCCTGCACAGCTATACAACGGCAACATCCGGGCAGGACATGTAAAGTTAGCTAACTTTACGCCTGCCTTATTCGCATGACTGCTCAAAGGAAAAACCATGACTGATGATCGGACACTGCAACTGCGCCTGACAGGGTTCCGTAAAGCGGAGGCCTCTCTCAGGCTTGAAGGGATGGATCCATCAGGAACCCCGCTTTATGAATCGGTAAAGACAAGGATTCTTTCCGGTGACATCACCTTCGATGAAGGCCGCACTGAGATACGGGCTCATTACCAGAAGCGGGCGAACAGTAACTGACGCGGACAGGAAATGTTTTGTGGCCACCGCCGCTGCGCCGGCGCCACAAAATGGCGGGACAAGATGTGTTTTTGGAGTACCGCCGGCACTCCAGAATGTTTCATCAGGCCCCGCCCGATACCCTGAATTTCGTACGTACGAAATTTCGCTGCTGTTCAGATCGAGAGCAGGATTCGCAAATTGCTGGCGTTTGCACCCACTGTAAATCTGCCGCGCCTGGCGGCTTGGCCAACGCTTCACGAACGCACAGTAAACTGCGCACTCGTTCACCGTTACCAGAAAGGCCATTGCGGGAATAATTCTTTCAGTCGTTCTACGAGATCAAGCAGCTCATTCATGACCTTCAGCATGACGCTTATCAGTTTCAAAAATTTAGGCATATAAAAATTTCCTGTACGGAGTTGGGTCTGGATCAGGAAATTAGGGACTTTGTAATTTTCAGCGGTAGAAAAATCAGTTTTTCTAAAAAAATTTTTTAGGCGGCGAAAAGTGAAGTAATGAGCACTGCTTCGTGCTGAAAATGAGGCTCAGGCAGGTGTTTTGCAGCGAAGGCGCGCGTCATTCACTCTCGTGCATAGCCATGCAGCGGCCTAAAAATCATCAGGGGCGTTTTTCAGGAGTATGGACAGGGAAAGGTGCCGGAAACGGCCCGGACGCCCCAGGATCGCGCTGAGGGGCTCTCAGGGGGTGCGGGCAAGAGATGTTATGGTAAATTGGACTCTCTACAGGAGAGTGTGTTTGTCAGCCTATTAACTTTTCGGATTACCGCGCTTCTTAGGTCTATTAACTTCACTTTTTCGATTCGCCTCTCTTTCTTCGATAAGCTCTTTCGAAAAACCTTCCAGCAGGTCTACCAGTCCGTTCAGATCGTAATGGTTTGTTGTTCTGGCATTGTCTTTCCCTTCTTTGTATCGAGGTATCCGCTTGATGGCACCACACTGTTCCAAATGAATAAAACTTCTTTGAACGGTTTTTAGTGAAACGCCCAGCATGTTCGCCAGTCTCTTTTTCGAAGGTCTTGGGGGGTTATCTTTTTCCCACCAATGCATTATGAGGTTTATGAGAACCATCGTATCAATACAGCTAAGACCCAACCTGGACTGATTTTCCAGTAAGGCATTTGGGATAATCGTCCATCCTGCAGAAATGTTTGTCTTCCCCCACTTGCTTACGTGGTTCTTTACTTCGCTCGACAGGTTATTTTTGTCTTCCATAAAACATGCATCCTGTGGTCATCTGAGGCTAGAGGGCATTTTATATATTGAACGTTTTACCGTTCACCTTGCGTCATTGTCTTAACGTATTGTCCCACTATATCTTTTTCTGTGTGGTCAAATCAGACCGTACCCTATGGTTTTTAAAGTCCACAGGGTGGGGTTTAAATGTACCATAGGATATGGTCTTTGTTGACCACTAACCAAAATGTTAGCAAATGATTTAAAGTGGTTTTTTTATGGCAAAATGTTTACTGGTCAAGGTCAGGAGGGAGACGAGCGTGGCGGTTTTTAGACAATGCGAAATTAGAGAAAAATATCTCGCGATTTACAAAGAGTCATTCGATGAAGTTATAACTTATCTTGAGAAGGCAGGTGCTTTAGAGCCCGGCGTTTTAAGGCTCACTACAATCGATGACAATGCTATTCGTGCATGGAAGAGCCAATGGAAAGGCAGGTCTCGTAAGCACGCTCATGGTGCTTGGGATTGGCAGAACCTTGTATCAAAGAGAGCTCGTTCTTGTAAAAGATTTGATGTGGCTGTTTGGGGAGAGGATGTGCTTTGTGGGCTTTCAGTTGGAAAGCTAACCCGTGGTAAAAAGACAGTTAGAATGGATTATCTAGAGGCTTGTCCAACAGCTCATCCGTTGGAGAAACGAATCACAATGATTGTGGTTGCTGTGGCTCTGTCAGTAGCTAAAAAAGTAGGGGCACAGCACGTAGCCATATTCAACCCGATAAAAGACAAAGAAGAAAAAGTGTTAAAACACTACCAGTCTTACGGGTTTACACAAAGAATGTTGTATGGACGCTTTTTGAAAAACGTGCTGTACAAAGAAGTTGTTTGATAGCTATGCGCCGTGAATACGACCACGTTGAACAAAGCCGTCATCTACTTTCATAGCAAGCAGGATGAAGTCCATAAGACCCTGATTGATTGGAGCTGAATTAGGAGAGGATGGATCCATTTTGCGTTGCTGTGCCTTTACCAGCTCACTTTTGCGCTCAGATACATAACTCATCTTGTGACTCTCTGTCTTGTATGGGGATGTAGACACTATAACAAGTGGATAAAAAAATAACGAGATCTCTATATTTTCAAAAAGAGATGACTGTTGTTGACTCGCCTCTTCTGCAAAGCGTACTCTTTTCTCTCAAAAGAAAAAAACCGCCTTTGCGGGGCGGTTTTTTTCCAGTTCATTGAGTTTGCGGCTCTTTGAACCTAGGTAACAGTCTTGTGCGAGACGTGTCACCAAATCTGTCCTTCCAGTGTAGCTGTAGTCAGGCTTTAACTTCAAGAACTCT
>NZ_JAENDM010000126.1:0-3525 GCF_019375075.1 Escherichia sp. XD33 | reverse complement strand
GTAAGCCGGTCATAAAACCGGTGGTTGTAAAAGAATTCGGTGGAGCGGTAGTTCAGTCGGTTAGAATACCTGCCTGTCACGCAGGGGGTCGCGGGTTCGAGTCCCGTCCGTTCCGCCACTTATTAAGAAGCCTCGAGTTAACGCTCGAGGTTTTTTTCGTCTGTATATCTATTATTGCCAGAATCGCAAAAATCCTCTGCATTTTACGCTCTTTTTCCTCAACAGTCTGAAGCCCATAATCACCTCAGTTAACGAAAATAGCATTAAAAGAGGCATATTATGGCTATCCCTGCATTTGGTTTAGGTACTTTCCGTCTGAAAGACGACGTTGTTATTTCATCTGTGATAACGGCGCTTGAACTTGGTTATCGCGCAATTGATACCGCACAAATCTATGATAACGAAGCCGCAGTAGGTCAGGCGATTGCAGAAAGTGGCGTGCCACGTCATGAACTCTACATCACCACTAAAATCTGGATTGAAAATCTCAGCAAAGACAAATTGATCCCAAGTCTGAAAGAGAGCCTGCAAAAATTGCGTACCGATTATGTTGATCTGACGCTAATCCACTGGCCGTCACCAAACGATGAAGTCTCTGTTGAAGAGTTTATGCAGGCGCTGCTGGAAGCCAAAAAACAAGGGCTGACGCGTGAGATCGGTATTTCCAACTTCACGATCCCGTTGATGGAAAAAGCGATTGCTGCTGTTGGTGCTGAAAACATCGCTACTAACCAGATTGAACTCTCTCCTTATCTGCAAAACCGTAAAGTGGTTGCCTGGGCTAAACAGCACGGCATCCATATTACTTCCTATATGACGCTGGCGTATGGTAAGGCCCTGAAAGATGAGGTTATTGCTCGTATCGCAGCTAAACACAATGCGACTCCGGCACAAGTGATTCTGGCGTGGGCTATGGGGGAAGGTTACTCAGTAATTCCTTCTTCTACTAAACGTAAAAACCTGGAAAGTAATCTTAAGGCACAAAATTTACAGCTTGATGCCGAAGATAAAAAAGCGATCGCCGCACTGGATTGCAACGACCGCCTGGTTAGCCCGGAAGGTCTGGCTCCTGAATGGGATTAAGCCTCTCTGACAGCTCCTCCGGGAGCTGTTTTTACATGCTCGCTAAGGAAATCGATAAAAGCCCGGATGCGCGTACTTACCGCACGGTCGCTGTAATAGACGGCACTGAATGGCATTTCCACTGGCAACACTTTATCTGCCATTAACTCCACCAATTCTCCGCGAGCGATTTCTTTGTCGATCATGTAGTCGGACAAACACGCAATCCCGTTGCCACTCAGGCAAAGCTGTTTCAGTGTTTCCCCACTATTGGATGACAAACCGTACTTCACCTCATGTAATTGTCCATCGCTACGGGCTATCGGCCAGGTATTGAGGGAAGCGGGTTCAGTGAATCCCAGGCAAATATGTTGCTTTAAATCGTCGATCGTTTCTGGCTTCCCGTAGCGGGAAATATAATCGGGGGAGGCGATAATTTTTCGATAACTGTTAAATAACGGCCTGGCACGTAAGCTGGAATCCGTTAACGTACCAGCGCGTATCGCGACATCCACTTTTCTTTCGATCAAATTAATAATCGTTTCGGAGGAGACTAGCGACAAAGTGACTTCCGGATAGCGTTCACGGAAAGGCTTAATTAACGGCATCAGAAAGTGCAGCACCACTGGAGTTGCGGCATCGATCCGTAACAGTCCACGCGGTGTATTACGCGTCTCCATAATTTCTGATTCTGCCGCTGCCATCTCCTGCAAAATTGACTGTACGCGACGAAAATAACGCTCGCCTTCTTCCGTCAGGCTAAGTTGTCGCGTGGTCCGATTAAGCAGGCTAACGCCAAGTTTCATCTCCAGCTTTTTCACCGCCCGGCTTACCGCTGAGTTTGCTTGCCCTAATTGTTCCGCTGCCCGGCTAAAGCTGCCGCTTTCGACGACCGAAACAAAAATGGCGAGTTCTTCCGACGTGGCTTTCATTTTTGCTCCTGTTGCAAAATAGAAGAGATATTTTGAATTTATTTGTCATTAAACCATCAGGATGCGTGATATGTCATGCGATTTAATGTTCTCCATAATGAGCAAAATTCTGACCGGTGTAAGCACTTGCTTACATAACAATATACAATTGCTCGTTGAAAGAGTGAGCTAAAATCCCTATAACAGTAGAACCCTCCCGAGTGCGGAAGGGTTGACGTAATAGAGGTTTCAAAGTCAAAAGTGCGAAAAAACACCTATGCCATGCGCTATGTTGCCGGACAACCTGCGGAAAGGATCTTACCGCCGGGGTCTTTTGCGAGCATCGGCCAGGCATTACCACCTGGGGAACCGTTAAGTACCGAAGAGCGTATTCGGATCCTGGTGTGGAACATATACAAACAGCAACGCGCTGAATGGTTGTCGGTATTAAAGAACTACGGCAAAGATGCACATCTGGTGTTATTGCAGGAAGCGCAGACAACGCCAGAGTTAGTACAGTTTGCGACCGCTAACTATCTTGCCGCCGATCAGGTACCCGCTTTCGTGCTGCCACAACATCCTTCTGGCGTAATGACCCTTTCGGCGGCACATCCAGTGTATTGCTGCCCGTTACGTGAACGAGAACCCATTTTGCGTCTGGCGAAGTCGGCACTGGTGACGGTCTATCCATTACCTGACACCCGCCTGTTGATGGTGGTTAATATACACGCCGTCAACTTCAGTCTGGGCGTGGATGTCTATAGTAAGCAGTTACTTCCTATTGGCGATCAGATAGCTCACCACAGCGGCCCGGTCATTATGGCGGGAGATTTCAATGCCTGGAGCCGTAGAAGGATGAACGCGTTATATCGCTTTGCGCGGGAAATGTCGCTGCGCCAGGTGCGTTTTACCGATGATCAGCGCCGTCGGGCGTTTGGTCGCCCGCTCGATTTTGTTTTCTACCGTGGTCTGAACGTCAGTGAAGCTTCTGTACTGGTTACGCGCGCTTCCGATCACAATCCGCTACTCGTTGAATTCAGTCCCGGCAAGCCTGATAAATAAGGTATGTCAGGTCTGCCACAGGGCAGACCAACGTTTGGCGCTGCGCAAAACGTGAGCGCGGTGGTGGCGTATGACTTATCTGCCCACATGCTGGATGTCGTGGCACAAGCTGCCGAAGCCCGGCAACTGAAAAATATCACCACCCGCCAGGGATATGCCGAAAGTCTGCCATTTGCCGATAACGCATTTGATATTGTTATCAGCCGTTATTCTGCCCATCACTGGCATGATGTTGGTGCAGCACTGCGAGAAGTGAATAGGATATTGAAACCTGGCGGTAGGCTGATTGTGATGGACGTAATGTCTCCGGGTCACCCAGTGCGCGACATCTGGTTACAGACGGTAGAAGCATTACGCGATACCTCTCACGTGGCTTTGTTGAATAAATCGAACTTTTGCTGAGTTGAAGGATCAGATCACGCATCCTCCCGACAACACAGACCATTCCGTGGCAAAGCAAAAGTTCAGAATCACCAACTGGTCCACCTAC
>NZ_JAENDM010000125.1:0-3530 GCF_019375075.1 Escherichia sp. XD33 | reverse complement strand
TGAGCGGATTCGCGTTTAAACTCTGCGCTGAAATTTCTTTTTTTCATTGGAGCACCTGTGTTGTTCTGAGGTGAGCATATCACCTCTGTTCAGGTGGCCAAATTCAGTGTGCCACTTCAGACGGTACGGGAAAAACATGCCTGTACTCAGTGCGATGCCATCGTGCAGGCACCTGCACCTTCGCGACCCATCGAGCGGGGTATCGCCGGACCGGGGCTGCTGGCCCGCGTGCTGACCTCGAAGTATGCAGAGCACACCCCGCTGTATTGCCAGTCAGAAATATACGGCCGGCAAGGTGTGGAGCTGAGCCGTTCACTGCTGTCGGGCTGGGTGGATGCATGCTGCCGGCTGCTGTCTCCGCTGGAAGAGGCGCTTCATGGCTATGTCATGACTGACGGCAAACTCCATGCCGATGATACCCCGGTCCAGGTACTGCTGCCGGGTAATAAGAAGACGAAGACCGGGCGGTTGTGGGCGTATGTTCGTGATGACCGCAATGCCGGGTCAGCGTTGGCACCTGCAGTGTGGTTCGCTTACAGCCCGGACAGAAAAGGCATCCATCCGCAGACTCATCTTGCTTGCTTCAGCGGTGTGCTGCAAGCGGATGCGTACGCCGGGTTCAACGAGCTGTATCGCAATGGTGGGATAACGGAAGCTGCCTGCTGGGCTCATGCCCGCCGAAAGATCCACGATGTGCACGTCCGCATCCCGTCAGCACTGACGGAAGAAGCCCTGGAGCAGATCGGTCAGTTGTACGCCATAGAGGCGGATATAAGGGGAATGCCGGCAGAGCAGCGGCTTGCTGAACGTCAGCGAAAAACGAAACCGCTGTTGAAATCCCTGGAAAGCTGGTTGCGTGAAAAGATGAAGACCCTGTTCTTCGGCTCTGGCCATGGTGGTGAGCGGGGAGCGCTACTGTACAGCCTGATCGGGACGTGCAAACTGAATGACGTGGATCCAGAAAGCTACCTTCGCCATGTGCTTGGCGTCATAGGAGACTGGCCGGTCAACCGGGTCAGCGAACTGCTTCCGTGGCGCATAGCACTGCCAGCTGAATAACACATCCCCGTCAATACGGCCCTCGCTGTACGCTTACTTTTGTTCGGACTGCTTATGGCCTTTTTCCACTGGTGGCGCAGGAAAGTTAACCGGCTGCCACCATGGGATGACGTGTAAACCGTGCAGGCATGTTTTCACGTGGTGACGCTTTCATTGGGGGTCTACGCCGGAACCCCAATATTGTTCACATACATGAATTTGAAAAACTAAGCGATACTGCTGTCCGTACCTTATAAACTTATTTCAACGCTTCCGGCAGCGTCACAATCCACAGTTCACTGTCAGACTCCGGTTTCTCCAGTGGCTTCACTCTGAGGGTCGTTTCAACCTGCTTGTCGTCAAGCGTCAGCTTTCCTTCCGCGTTCACCCGATAATCCTTGAATGTCTTGCCCTCGACCGGATGTTGCATCGCCACCTTCACGCCAAAGTCGTTATCGTTCGCCACCGCCAGCGTTTTGCTGTCGATCAGCGCCAACCCTTCAGCCTTCTCCTGCTGCCAGCCCAAGGAGCGCAGATCAACAACCTGCGTTTTCTGCGCAAGGGTAATGCCGCGCTGTGACAGGGTTTTCTCATCATCAAACTCCGGATACTCACCCGGCTTGTCGAAGCCTGACAGGTCGCTCGCCTTATTGAGATCGACCTTGTAAATCAGGTTACGCATTCTGTTGTTTTTATCTCTTCCCTGTTCGATCAGCAGGATGTGCTGGTTATCGAGCGCCACGATGTCTCCGATTTTAGCGTCGCTGTTTTTGCTGTAGGCCGCGCTGTCGATGGGATAACCGTACATCGCGGTTTTTCCGCTTGCCGGATCGAAGCTCACCAGACGCGTAAACAGCGCCTTGTTCTTGCTCTTAGCGTCGATATCCAGCGTACTTTGCACGGCGACAATAATACGCCCGTCCGGCATACGGGTGAGGCCTTCAAAGCCGCGGTTCGCCTGACGCCATTTGAGGATATTTGGCAAACCGCCCGCAATCGCTTTTTCCCCTTCCGCCGCCTGCGGACCGTGGATTGCCAGGATTTTCCCTTTACTGTCGATGTTAATCAGGAACGGGCCATACTCATCACACAGCCAGTAACCTCCTTTACCATCCGGAGTGATCCCTTCCGTATCCAGCCCGCGATTATCCCCCTTCAGTCTATGTAACGTGTCGCTGAAGGCCACTTCATTGGTGGAGCCAATCACGTCGCTTGCCAGCGGCAGACCGTTGATCGCGCCTTTATCGTCATGCAGAGGACGGGGATCGATGGCCTCCGCTTTGCCGTTTTGTACACGAATCGTCATCAGCAGCGGCGCGAAATCTGGCGTAACGAAAATTTTAGCTTCGTTTTTCCCCTCTTTCGGTGAATCCGCGTTCGGACCGCGATCGGTAATGGTTGCGAATGTCAGGGCATCGCCCTGTTTACCGGTGAACAGCAGGCCAGAACCTATCCCAACCGGAAGGCCGTTCGGGAATGCACTGGCAAATGCGCCGGCGTAGTTCACGTGCGTGCCTTCTGGAAAACTGACGACATAGCGCTCAGCCGTAGGTTGTGTCGCCAGGGCAGAGAAAGAGAGCGTACAACCGATTAGCACGGGAATAATTTTTCTTTTCATATTGTTAGCATCCATAAAGTGAAGATCACACTACACCATAAAGAAGAAATGAGTCAGGAAAATGACATCGAATGGCAACATGCGCGGGCCTGAGGCCAAAGAAATGTAAAACACTGTTGTTATTTGTAACAACGGAAACATTTACGGAAATTATTTGTCTTTCTTCGTGATCAAAAATGCTGTGTCTTGTTGGATTGGAGTGATGAGGGCTGCGTTTAGGAAACGCCCTATATTGTACGGTTGCATTATCGCGGTAGGGGTAATGCACGTGTCAGTATGATGAGCTGACCACACTCACGTGGGTGGACTGGTATAACAATCGACGATTGCTGGAAAGGCAGGGCCATATCCCACCGGCAGAAGCAGAAAAAGCTTATTATGCTTCCATCGGAAACGATGATCTGGCAGCCTGAGTTCACAGATAAAACACTCTCCAGGAAACCCGGGGCGGTTCAATTGCTGGATAAGATCATAACGATACACCGGGTTAAACAGGTGGTCACTGCTTCACTGAAGCTGCGTGATTATGATGGTCAGGTAGCAGAAGCTATGCCCATGATACCAAAATGACGAAAGCCGAAATGTCTGAAAGCGTGTGTATTACCTGAAAATATGACCGGCTCCGGGGTACGTAACCGATTCAACAAAGCCAGGTGATGCTGCCAACTTACTGATTTAGTGTATGATGGTGTTTTTGAGGTGCTCCAGTGGCTTCTGTTTCTATCAGCTGTCCCTCCTGTTCAGCTACTGACGGGGTGGTGCGTAACGGCAAAAGCACTGCCGGACATCAGCGCTATCTCTGCTCTCATTGCCGTAAAACATGGCAACTACAGTTCACTTACACCGCCTCTCAGCCCGGTACGCACCAGAAAAT